>JAUZEY010000208.1 GCA_030838785.1 Actinomycetota bacterium
CCGGCCAGGACGTCGCCGGCCAGCGGCCGGGCGCCGTAGCGGGCGTAGACCCAGGCCAGCACGCCGACGATCAGCGCCGCCGGGGCGATGAAGCCGAGCCCGGCCACAACCAGCCCGGGAAGCCCGCCGTGGCGCCGGCCGGTGTAGAGGGCGACCTCGGTCGACGTCGGTCCCGGGATGGCGTTGCTGGCCCCGACCAGGTCGAGGAACTCGCCGTCGGTCAGCCACCCCCGCTGGTCGACCAGCTCCCGCTGCATGAGGGCGATGTGCGCCGCCGGCCCCCCGAACGCCGTCACGCTGAGCCGCCCGAACAGCCGGGCGAGGTCCCACAGCCGGACGGGCCGCGCTCGCCGAGCCTCCGCAGACACGCCCGCCATTGAACCAGGCCCGCGCCGCCCAACCAGCGCTCATATCCGACACCCGTCCGTCCGAAATGAACGCCGGTTCGTCGGGGACGCGCCGAACCGGCGCTCCGGCGTCGCGACTGTCGCGACTCAGGAGCACCGGTTCGAGCGGAACCCTGGTGTTAGCCGGCCATCCCCACGATCGGGCTGTTCAGCTTCTTGTCGCCGGTGGAGCCGTGGAAGCCGGCCGCACCGAAGGAGAAGACGCCGCCGTCGGAGGCGACCAGCCAGTAGCCCTCGCCGTTGCGGGCCTTGGCCATGCCCACGATCGGCTTGACCAGCGGCTTGCCGCCCATCGAGCCGAGGAAGGTGGCGTCACCGAAGGAGAAGATCCCGCCGTCGGAGGCCACGAAGCGGTAGCCCTTCCCGCCGCCGGAGCGGTCCATGCCCACGATGGGCTTGTTCAGCTTGAGGCTGCCGGTCGAGCCGTAGAAGGCGGCGTCGCCGAAGGAGAAGATCCCGCCGTCCGACGCCACCAGCCAGTAGCCCTTGCCGCTGGCCGTCGACGCCATGCCCACGATCGGCCGGTTGAGCGGCTTGCCGCCCATCGAGCCGTAGAAGGCGGCGTCACCGAAGGCGAAGATCCCGCCGTCGGAGGCCACGAACCAGTACCCGTTGCCGGACGGCGTGGCCGCCATCCCCACGATCGGCTTGGCCAGCTTGATGGCGCCGGTGGAGCCGTAGAACTTGGCGTCGCCGTAGGAGAAGATGCCGCCGTCCGACGCCACCAGCCAGTAGCCGTTGTTGCTCGGCGTGGCCGCCATTCCCACGATCGGCCTGGCCAGCTTGGTCGCGCCGGCCGAACCGTTGAAGGGCTGGTCGAAGGAGAAGATCCCGCCGTCGGCGGCCACGAACCGGTAGCCCGGCCCGGAGGCGTGGCCCAGCGTCGGGAGGCCGAGCGGGGTGCCGTTGATCGGGTCCAGACCGGCGGCGTTGCAGGTCACGCAGGGCACGTCAGCGTCGCTGCGGGCGAACCAGTCGTAGGCGCCGTTGCCGTCCCCGGCGACGAGGTTCGACGCCCGGGACGCCCACACCAGCGTGTGCCCGTCCGGCGACAGCGTCGGCATGGTGGAAGCGCCGTTGGGCTCGCCACTGGCGGGGCCGATCCGGCTGAGGGTCGCGTTGCCCCCCGCGACGTTGGCCAGGAAGACGTCCGTCACGCCGTTGCCGTCGCCCGACACCAGGTTGGAGGCGTCGGAGGTGAAGGCCACGACGCTGCCGTCGCCGCTGATGGCCGGCTCACGGTTGTGACCCGCCGCCGGGTTGTCGACGAGGGTGGTGGTGTTGGCCACCAGGTCCCGCACGTAGACGTCGGTGTCGAAGTTGGGATCGGCGCTGGTCTTCGGCATGTTGCTCTTGCCGCCGACCACGAAGGCGACGTGGTTGCCGTCGGCGCTGATGCGGGGGTCGTAGCTGTCGCCCACCGCCGGCACCGGCGCCTGGCCGGGGTCGCCGTTCATCGACGCCTTGATCACCGTGCCGTCGGGCCGGCCGACGTAGACGTCGGTGTAGTTCGGGATGGCCCCGACCGGGTCGTCGGCGTTGCTGGCCGTCATGGCGTACTGGTCGGACAGGAAGGCCACCGACCCGTCGTCGGCCACCGACGGTTCCCAGCTGGCCTTGAAGCCGGCCCGCCGGGGGGCGTCGGCCGTGGCGATCATGGTGCTGACCATGTCGACGACGCCACTGACCAGGTTGTACCGGAAGACGTTGGGCCGGCCGCTGCCGCTCTGGGCCAGGTCGGCGAACTCACCGGCGGAGTCCCAGGCCGCGAACTTCCCGTTGGGGCTGATCGCCGGGTGCTGGGACGGCAGCGCCGACTGGACGCCGCCCGCCTTCTCCGACAGCCGGCGGGTCTGGTTGTTGAGCCGGTCCCGGACGAAGACGTCCAGCACCCCGTTGGTGTCGCCCGGCACGAGGTTGGAGGCGTCGGATTCGAAGAGGACGAAGCGGCCGTCGGCGCTCATGGCCGGCCAGATGCTGGCGCCGTTGGCCTGCCCGCCGTCGTTGGCCACGCTGACCCGCTGGGTCGACCCGTTGTGGCGGTTGCGGATGAAGATGTCGCTGGCCGAGTTGGTATCGCCCGGCACGAGGTTGGACGAGTCGGAGGCGAACGCCGCCAGGTTCCCGTCCGACGACACCGCCGCCGGCGAGCCGGGCAGGGAGGCGAACGAGTCGGCGCCATGGGTGGCCCCGTTCGTGGCGTACACGCTGACCCGGATCATCCGGCCGGATTCGAAGCCGTTGCCGGAGTCGCCCATCTGGGCCACGTACACGTCGGACGCCCCGTTGGCGTCGTCGGGGACCAGGTTGTCGCCCGTCGACTGGAAGGCCACCAGCACGCCGTCGGCGCTGACCGACGGCAACTCGGCGGCGGCGTTGGCCGGCTCGCCGTCCACCGCGCTCACGATGGCCTGGCCGGGGTTGTGGTCGAAGACCTGCGGGTCGAGGTAGCGGTTGCTCTTCGAGAACGGCGCCGCCGAGGAGTAGACCATGGCCCCGCCGCTGCCGAGGGCGGCGAAGCCGGGGGCGACGTCGCCCCCACTGCGGCAGGGGCAGTTGGCGAAGATCGTCGGCCGGACCCCGCCGTCCGTGGAACCCTGGTAGATGTCGCCGATGCCGTCGGTGTCGATGCCGTCGGCGATGAAGACGACCTTCGTCCCGTCCGCGGTGATGTTGGGCAGGTAGGCCGTCGAGCCGCTGGTGAGCATCGTCAGGCTGTAGGTGGCGCCGAGCCTGCGGACGAAGATGTCGTCGCCCTTGGCGTGCCCGCTGACGATGTTGGTCGAGTTGGACGTGAAGGCGATCTTGGTGCCGTCGCCGCTGATCGTCGACTCGCCGCTGGTCCCGTCGCCGGCGGCGCCGGCGCTGGTGGCGCTCACGAGGTCGGTCTTGCCCGCTCCGGCCGGGTCCTCCCGGGCGTAGACCTGCTGGCCGGAGGCGCCGGGCACGAGGCTGCCGGCCACGGACGTGAACGACACGTTGCCGTTGTTGGCCACCGAGGCGGAGTAGCTGTTGCCGTCGCTGTTGACCGAGGCCAGGTGCATCGATCCGTCGTCGACGTGGTAGGCGAACACGTCGACGGTCGGGCCGTTGGCGTCGTTACCGGCCAGGTTGGTGGCCGACGACTCGAAGGCGATCCAGTGCCCGTCAGGGCTGATGGACGGCCCGACGCTGTCGCCGTTGCCCTCCGCCCCGCCGGGGCCGGCGCTGATGCGGACGGTCGACACGACGGACGGCGCGATGCCGGGGTCGGCGGGGTTCCCGCCCGCGCCCGGGTTGGGCGGCGTGGGCGGCTTGCCGGGGGAGAGGGTGGTGAGGAACACGTCGATGTGGCCGTTGTTGTCGCCGTCGACGAGGTTGTCGGCCGCCGACGAGTACACGACCTTCGTACCGTCGTCGCTCAGGGTGCGCTTGGTGCAGCGCCGCGCCGTGAGGGCCGAGCAGGCCAGGGAGCTGCCGCCGTCCAGGCGGGCGTTGCGGTCACCACCGCTGCCGGGCACGCTGACCCGGTCGATGGCGTTGGGCGTCGCCGACCGGGCGGCCAGCATGCCCGGGCCGGCGGCGAGTCCCGCCACCAGCGCCACCGTGCCGGTCAAGCCGATCCACCGGGCCCGAAAGCGACCGTTGGAGCCGAAACCTCGCCTCATCCTCTACCCCCAGCTCGATCGACGTCCCGCCGTCGCGGAACACGCGCGCACAGGCCCGAACAGCGAGCCATACGGTCTCGGTGTTCGACGCGAAGCGGCACATTCCTGCCAAAAGGGACGAACGGCGGAAATTTGTTTACCGGGGGACACCCCCGAACCCCCGGGGTTTACCGACTCGCCCCCTGGATGCGGCTAACCCCGCACGAGGACGCGCTTCCGGCGGCCGGCTCCGGCGGCGATGCTCCAGCCGCCGGAGAGCAGCAGCAGCCCGGCGGCCAGGGCCAGGACCCGGTCACCGGCGCCTGTCCGGGCCAGGGCCCCGCTGTGGGCGGCCGGGGCGGCGTCGGCGTCGTTGGCCGGCGCAGGAGAGATGGCGCTGGCCACCCCTGGGCTGAGCTTGACGATGGGGGCGGGGTTGTCGGGCTCCTTGCCGTCGGCCCCGGTCAGCTCGATCCACCGGACGACCTCGCCGTCGGAGTACGTCTGGACCACCTTGAAGGTGACCTGCGGGGCGTCGGGGAGCTTGATCACCTTGAGCGACGCCTCGGCGTCGGTGCCCTTGGCCAGTGCCGGGCCGGCCAGCGTGAACCCGCCGCCGGTGCCGGGCGTCAGGGTCCAGCCGGACGGGCCGGACACCAGGGTCACCTGGTCGGCGGGGATCGCCGGGTCGGCCACGACCTCGAGCTTGCTGGTGCCCGCCGTGCCCGATTCACCGGCAGCCATGATCTTGAGCGTGGCGTTGGTCGCCCCCGGCGACCCCGGATCGGCCTCGACCTGCACGTGGGCCCAGGCCGGTGCAGCCAGCGCCCCGACGGCCAGTGCCGCCCCGACGACGATCATTGCGAGCCTGTTCCGCCTCATCGAATCCCCCTCGGGGCGCGACGCCCCAACGCGGTGTACCACCCTGAAGGGTCGGACGGCCCGGTCCGAAAGTTCCCGTCGCCACGTCGGTGCGTGGCTACGGTCGTGGCGTGGACGCTGAAAACCTCGAGGGTCGGGTGCGGGCGATCTGCCTGGCGCTGCCCGAGGTGACCGAGAAACCCAGCCACGGCGCGCCGGCCTTCTCCGTGAAGAAGCAGTTCGTCATGTTGTGGTCGACCGGCCACCACGACCACGACTTCCCCCACCTGTGGTGCGCCGCGCCCCCCGGAGCGCAGGCCGACCACGTCGCCGCCGACCCGGAGCGCTTCTTCCGCCCGCCCTACGTCGGCGGACGGGGTTGGGTCGGCCTCCGCCTCGACGGGAAAGTCGACTGGGGCCTGGTCGAGGACGTCTGCGAGGACGCCTACCGGGCCGTCGCCCCGGCGAAGCTGATCGCCGTCCTCGACGCCGGCGCCCCCCGGTTTAGACGCCGAGCTCGGCCAGGAGGGCCCGGACGCGCCGCTCGATCTCGTCCCTGATCGGGCGGACGGCGTCGGGGCCCAGCCCCTGCGGGTCGTCGAGCGCCCAGTCCTCGTAGCGCGTCCCCGGGAACCAGGGGCAGGTGTCGCCGCAGCCCATGGTGACGACGACGTCGGCGGCCCGGACGCCGTCCTCCGTCCACGGCTTGGGGAACTCCCGGGCGATGTCGATGCCGACCTCGGCCATGGCCGCCACCGCCGCCGGGTTGACGGACGGGCCGGGCTCCGAGCCGCCGGAGAGCGCCACCGCCCGTCCGCCGGCCAGGTGGTTGAACCACCCCATGGCCATCTGGGACCGGCCGGCGTTGTGGACACAGAGGAACAGCACGGTCGGACGGGAACGGTCCGGTTCGGACATGGACTTCGCTCCTCGGCTCAGGGTCCGTCGCGGGGGACGACGATCTGGTCGGCGGCGGCGGGAAGATCGGGGTGGAGGAACCGGGCCAGGCCCACGGCGGCCAGCGCCCCGGCGCACTGGGCGGCGACGAACAGCGGGACCGACCCGGGCCTGATGCCGGCGAAGGTATCGCTGAGCGTGCGGGCCACGGTGACGGCCGGGTTGGCGAAGCTGGTCGAGGAGGTGAACCAGTAGGCGGCGCCGATGTAGGCCCCGACGGCGAACGGCGCCGCGCCGGCCCGCCCCGAACGGACGACCCCCAGGATGACGGTGAGGAGCCCGAAGGTGGCGACGACCTCACCGAGCCAGAGCCCGGAGCCGGTGCGGGCGGTGGTGGCCCAATCGACGGCCGGCAGGTCGAACATCAGGTTGGCGACGATCGCCCCGACGCAGCCGCCCGCCACCTGGGCCCCGATGTAGGCCATTGCCCGGCGGGTGCCGATGCCGCCGAGCAGGCGGTCGGCCAGCGTGACCACCGGGTTGAAGTGGGCGCCGGAGACCTTCCCGAAGGCCAGGATCAGCGCCATGAGGCCGAACGCCGTGGCCGTGGAGTTCTCCAGCAGTTGCAGGCCCCGGTCGCCCGGCGACAGCCGCGCCGCGAAGATGCCCGACCCGACCACGATCGCCACCAGGAGGGCCGTTCCCACCGCTTCGGCGACCACCCCCCGGGCGAACGACGCCGGCGCCTCCTTCACGAGGGTGCGACCGAGCCCTGGGGCAGGGCGCAGGAGCACGAGGGATCCACCGTCCGCACCAGCCCGCCCTGGGGGATGGGCGCGTCGGCGAGGACGGTGTAGATCTCCCACGGCGCACCGTCGGGGTCGTCGACCCACACCTTGTCCTGGACGGCGTAGCAGCAGGTCACGCCGTCCTCCGCCGCGGTGGCCAGGCCGGTGGCGGCCAGCCGGTCGCCGGCGGCGCGGACCTCCTCGGCCGAGAACACCTCGACGCCGAGGTGGTTGAGTGTGCCGCCAGCGGTCGGGCCTTCGAGCAGCACGAGCTTCAGCGGCGGGTCGGCGACGGCGAAGTTGGCGTAGCCGGGGCGGCGCTTGGCCGGCTCGGTGCCGAACAACCTGGAATAGAACTCGACCGCCCGGTCGAGGTCCGTGACGTTGAGCGCCAGCTGCACCCTGGACATGCCCGCCTCCTCATATATTGATGCTCATCGATGTATCATCGGTACCGTCGCGCATGAATCGATGGCTGTCAATATGTGGGTGAGGAGGTTCCGGCCGTGGACGTCAAACCGATCGAGGCCTGCTGCGGGCCGCTGCTCACCGGCTCGCTGACCGAGGCGGAGGCCGAGGACCTGGCCGCCGCCTTCAAGGTGCTGGCCGACCCGGCCCGGCTGCGCCTCCTGTCGATGGTGGCCACCGCCCCGGCCGGGGAGGCCTGCGCCTGCGAGCTCGTCGACCCGATCGGGCGGTCGCAACCCACCGTCAGCCACCACCTCTCCGTCCTGACCGACGCCGGCCTCCTCACCCGGGAGAAGCGGGGCAAGTGGGCCTGGTTCCG
>JAUZEY010000224.1 GCA_030838785.1 Actinomycetota bacterium
AGCGCGCTCGGAGGGACTCGAACCCCCAACCTTCTGATCCGTAGTCAGATGCTCTATCCATTGAGCTACGAGCGCTGGAAACTGCCTTTGACCTGCGGTTTTCTGCTGCTTCCTCGATGCCACTCACGGGAACGGCGTCTGGTTCCGGCGGGCGACCCGCCGTTCGGGTGCGAGTGTAGTCAGGCCTTCGTTCTGTGTGACGACTGGCGCGTGGTTCACCGATTCGCGACGAAATGGCTTGGTCCGATGCCTCCGTAGGGGTCAGCCGGGGAGGCCGTCGGCGCAGCGGGCGGCTCGGGCGGTCACGGCGTCGACGAGCCGGCCGGGCAGGTCGCTCTCCACGCCGTGCACGACGGCGGCGGCGGCAGCGAACGCGTCGGGGGCGGCCGCGGCCAGCCGAGCGGCCCGTTCGACGAGACCGTCCCGATCGACGCCGAGCTGGGCGGACAGCGCGGCCCACGTGCTCGGTCGGGGGTCGTGGAGGCGATAGTCGTCACCGAACTTCATGGCGAGGCGAAGCTTCCGCTCATGGGCGCCGTAGGGGAGGGCGGACGCCAGGTCGTAGAGAGGTGCCAGGCGGACCTGGCCGCCGGAGAGAAGCAGCGAGTAGTTCTTGGCGTGGGCGTCGGTCCCGCCGGTCAGCCAGTTCCAGATCAGCGCGTCGGCGAAGCGGGAGACGCCCTCCTCGGCCACGCGGGCAGGCATGACGCGGCGCAGGAGGGCGGCTACCTCGACCGGGCCGGGCCCGCCGTCGGCCTGGTATTTGGCGGTGGGGGCGACCCCGAGTGCCTGGCAGAGGTCCTCCTGGTGGACCCGGATGAGTGCCCGGCCGGACCGGATGCGGTCGTACCGCTCGATCAGGATGGCCGTCTCGGCGCCGAAGGAGACGATCTCGCTGCGCACCGCGGGGAGCCCGGCGATGGCGGCGGCCTGCAGGCACAGGTGCTCGTTGAGGTCATGATCGTCAAAGCCGGCCATGGCCGGCTTGAGGATGTGACTGGTGGCCGCCGCCCCCACCGGCAGGCCCAACCGGCCGTCGCTGTGGCGGGACAAGGCCGTCTTCGCCTGGGCGCCAGCCAGGCTGAACCGGCCGGTGAAGTCTCCGCCCAGCCAGGCGGTGGGATCCTGACGGAGCTCGGCAAGGCGGGCGGCCACCTCGTCATTGGTCAGCCACCGGACCCGCCCCGGCCGGCCAAGCGCGGCGTCGAGGCTGTCGGGGGCGACGAAACGGACGGCACCGGCGCAGTCCTGGCCGACCGGGCTGGCCAGTAGCCCGAACGGCGTGGTGGCGGACACCGAAAACCGCCGCGCCCAGCGGGCCAGGACTGCGTCGTTGTCGGGGAGGAGCCCCCAGAGCCACGGGAGGACGACCCGGTCCGGGTGTGACCTGATCTGGGGTGGCATCGACACCGACAGCGGCGTCGGGGCCTCAGCGCTTCGGTAGGCGTCGTCGTAGACGAAGGTGAGCTTCCCACCCTTGGCCAACGTCAGCGTGCCGGCCACCTGGCTACCCAAGAGGACCGTGAGAGTGCCGGTCATCGCCGCAGGTACCGGTCGAGATGGTCGTCGAGGTCGACCGGGCCCTGCCCCGGCTGGGTGGCAGGGGCCGGGCCGGAACCAGCGTCGAGGGTGACGTCGAGAACGTCGAGGAGGCGCAGGACGGCGGCGAGGTCGACGGTGGCCTTGCCGGTCTCGAAGTCGGAGAGCCATTTGCGCGACACGTCGGCCCGCCCGGCCGTCTCGGCCTGCGTCCAGCCCAGGTCAAGGCGCCGGCCACGGGCGACCGCCGCTAGGTCACCGGCGGTGCGTATCCTCATCCGGGGCCCATGATCATCCCGGCCACCAGCTGCCCTCCCTCGAGCCATATCACCGTACGGTGTCAAGAATAACAGGACACCGTACGGTTACATGCCTGGCGTGTCACCGGAGTGGCTCCGAAGGCATTCGGCAAATCTTTCATCGCTCGAGGGCGTTGGCGGGGGCCGGTCACGAGGGCCAGATTGGCGGCTGAGGTCAGGTGAGCGTGACGTCGAGGCGCGGACGGCTCTCGATGGCCACGTCCATCCGCTTGACGCGCTCGGGGTCCACGCCGACCGCTTCGGCGGTGAACACGGAGGGCCACACCCGTCCGTCGACCCCCCAGGTGCCGCTGGGCACTTCGTTGACGATGACGAAAACGCGGGCGGCGCCGGTTCCGGCGGTTCCGTCGGCCTCCAGGATGGCGTCGGTGATCTCTCTGACCATCCCGTCGATCCGTTCGTAGTCCAAGAAGCCGACCATGACGCTGACGTTGACGCGGTAGACGTTCTGGGCCAGGAGCCGGCCGCCGGCGGAGACGCTGTCCCTCGGGCGTTCGTCGAGGTAGACCCAGGCGACGGACTGCGTCGTATCGTTGACGTCCACGCCCTCCCACCGCAGACAGGTCGCGGAGAGCGTCTCCAACAGCAGCTTCTTGGAGTCGGCGTCGAAGGCGCCTTCGGGATGGATGACCTCGACGAGCGGCATGGCACGGCCCTTTCTGGTCGTTGGATCAGGGGAGCCAGGCGTCCCGGACGGTTTCGGCCCAATCGCCGAAGGAGCGGGGCTCCCGACCGAGCACCTGGGCGACGTCGGGGCTCACGTAGTCCTCCCGACCGTCGCGGACGATGGAGAAGAGCTCGCTGACGTGTGCGGCATAGTCGGCCGGGACCCCCATGCCGACGGCGGCCGCTTCCCAGTCGGCCGGTGCCATGTCGACGAAGGCGATCTGCCGTCCGGTCACCTTGCCGATCGTCTCGGCCGCCTCCTGCCAGGTCAGTGACTCCGGACCGCTGAGGTCGTAGAGCCGGCCGGCGTGGCCGTCGTCGAGCAGGGTGGCCACGGCCACTGCCGCCACGTCGTCGAGATCGACGAAGGGCGTGCGACCCGCCCCGGTGGGGACGGCCACCACCCCCTGGTCCCGGATGAGCGGATGGAGGAAGTTCTCCGTGAAGTTCTGGTCGAACCAGGCGGGGCGGAGAACCGTGGCGGGCAGGCCGGCCTTTTCGAGCGAGATCTCGGCGGCCCGCATGGGAATGTGGTCGCCGGCCATGGCGCCCCGGGCGCTGAGGTACACGACCCGCTCGACGCCCGCCGCGGCGATCTGCTCGACGAATGCGCCGACGGCGGGCGGATAGTCCGTGCGGAAGGACGGAGGGACGAAGTAGACGGCGTCGACCCCCGCCAGCGCGGCGGTGTAGGTGCCCCGATCGTCCCAGTCGAACGGGGTGGGGGTGACGTTGGCCGCGGCCGGACGGGGCGTGCGCGACGCCGCCCGGACGGTAACTCCCCTGGCGGCCAACTGCGCGGCGACGCGCCCGCCCGTCTTTCCGGTGGCGCCAACAACAAGAACCTCGGTCATGGGTGCCCCCTGCCCGCCGGACGATTAGGACGATTGTCTTAGTGGCCGTGACCGTAGAGACGAGGGTCGGGGATGTCAAGGATCTTGTAGGACGATCGTCCTGCTGAAGAGATATCTCTTCACCTTTCTCCACGAATCCCTGCGGACGCACGTCTGCCCAGTGCCGACGTTCGACGAGGCCTTCTTCGGCAGCCCCTTCACGGAATGAGGTAGGAGGATCGCGTGCCCCACCGCCGGCTCCGGGTCAGGGAGCGATGGTGAGGGCCGAGATGAGGCCGCCGCGGACGGTGTACCGGTAACGGAGGTCGACGCTGCCTCCCGGGAAGTCGCCTTCGAGGTGATTGACCACGACCCAGGTGCTGGGTGAAGTCTGCTCGGCTTTGACGAAGGTGCGGGTGTAAGTGAATTCGGTGGCGGCGCTGGCGAGCCAGCGGCGGATCTGGTCGCTTCCTTCGTAGGTGCGGTTTTCGTCGGTCACGGTGGCGTCGGGGGTGAAGGCGGAGAGGGCCGTCTCGGTGGCGTTGTGGTCGTGTGCGTCCTGGTAACGGCGCACGGCGTCGGGGGGGACGGGGTTGCCCCGGGCGGTGGGGGTCATCGTCATACCTCCTTTGGCCTGAGGTTGGGTGGCGAGTGGAGGGCGGACGGTCAGGTGGTCCGGATCGTGCCGCCGTCG
>JAUZEY010000259.1 GCA_030838785.1 Actinomycetota bacterium
ACAGGCCGTGGCCGCCACGCTGCCGGGCCACGGCCGCCTCGTGCTGTCCGTCGCCGCGCCGCTGGCCCGGGAGGTGCAGGTCGGTCCGCCGCCGGCCGAGGATCTGCCGGACGGGCTGGCGCCGGCCTTCCGCGCCGCGGCGGCGGCGTTCGGAGTCCCGCAGGAGGCACTGGCCGACTACGGCGTGGTCGACACCGCCACCCTGGCGCCCGGGACCGGCGAGGAAGCCCACGGCGTCCTGCTCCTCGACGGCGCCATCCACACGGCCAGCCTCTGCTTCCTGGCCCCGGCGGCCGTGCCGGGCGCGCCGTCGATCGCCGTCCACGAGTTCGCGCCGCTGCCGGTCCCCGGCCGCGCCTCCCCGAGCCCCGCCGCCGGCCCCGGCCGGAACATCGCCGGCGGGCCCATCGAGCTGCTCCACGAGGTGGAGATGGGCGTCACGGTCGAGCTGGGCCGGACCCGCATGCTGGTACGCGACATCCTCGACCTGCGGCCCGGTTCGGTCATCGAGCTCGACCGGGCCGCCGGCGCCCCCATCGACGTCCTCGTGAACGGCACGCTCATCGCCCGGGGCGAGGTCGTGGTCATCGACGAGGAGTTCGGCATCCGCATCACCGAGGTCATCGGCTACGAGGAGGGCTCGCGGCCCGGCCGCTGAGCAGACGATGGACACCTCCCTCGTCGCCCTCCTCGTCCGCGTCGTCTTCTCCCTCGGCGTCGTGCTGGCCGTCATGTGGGGCGCAGCCACCGTTCTGCGCCGCAGCGGCGTGACCGGGACCGCCGCGACCGGCCGGCGGGGCGTGAAGCGCACCGCGCCGGTCGAGGTCATCGCCCGCCGCGGCCTCTCCCGGGGCGCCTCCCTCATCGTCGTCCGGTTGGGCGGGCGGGCCCTGGTCCTCGGCGTCACCGAGCAGCAGGTTTCGCTGCTCTCGGAGATCGACCCGGTTGAGCTCGACACTCCCGCCGACCCGGTCCATCCCGGATCTGGCGACGCAGGATCCAGCAGCGCAGGAACCGCCGGCCCAGGGATCGGGTTCGGCTCCCTCCCATGGAAGGTCGCCCTCGAGCAACTGCGGGAACGGACCGTCCGCCGGTCCTGACCTTCCCCGGTCCGGAGACCTTTGTTGAAGCCGACCTCGAAGGGCCGGCGCGCCCTGGCGGCGTGCCTGCTCGTCCTCGTCGCCTGGCTGCTGGCTGTGGCCACCCCGGCCGGGGCCGACGACACCGTCCCCCTGGCTCCGGTCGACACCGCCGCTCCTCTCGACAACACCGTGCCGCTCGACACGACGACCACGGTCGTTGCCGCTCCCGACCCGCCGGTCGTTGCCGCTCCCGACCCGCCGATCGTGGACCCGCCCGGGGCGCCGACGGAGACCACCACCACCGATCCTCCGCCGGTCACGACGATCACTCCCGCCGCGCCGAAGACCACCACCGCGACCAGGGCCCGCAACGGTGCGGTGGCGAGCACCACCACGACGACCGCCACGACCGCGCCGGTCCGGGCCGCCGACGCCACCCCGGCGGCGGGGAGTTCGGCCGCCGCTCCGGTGGGGGGCGCCGACAGCAAGGCGTCGGTCAGCCTCGACCTCGGCGGCGTGGGCGGCAAGCCGAGTCAGAGCCTGATGATCATCGTGCTCATCACGCTGCTGTCGGTGGCCCCGGCACTGCTCATCATGATGACGAGCTTCACCCGCATCGTCATCGTGCTCTCCCTGACCCGCAACGCCCTCGGGCTGCACACGATCCCGCCCAACCAGGTGATCGTGGGCCTGGCCATGTTCCTCAGCTTCTTCGTCATGTCGCCCACCTTCAGCGACATCAACAAAGATGCGGTCCAGCCGCTGCTCCACGGCCAGAAGACGCAGGCCCAGGCCTACGACTCCGCCGTCACCCCGCTGCGGACGTTCATGCTGAAGCAGACCCGCAAAGGGGAGCTGGCCATGTTCAGCTCCGCCGCCAACGGCGGGAAGCGCCCGGCCAAGCCGGAGGACGTCGGCCTCGCCGCCCTCATCCCGGCCTTCATCCTCTCCGAGCTGAAGACCGCCTTCATCATCGGCTTCGTCGTCTTCATCCCCTTCCTGGTCATCGACATCGTCGTCTCCAGCTCGCTCATGTCCATGGGGATGATGATGCTGCCGCCGGTCTTCGTCTCGCTGCCGTTCAAGCTGCTGCTGTTCGTCATGGTCGACGGGTGGGGCCTCATCGTCCGGTCGCTGCTCAAGAGCTTCGCCTGACCGGGAGGAGATGAGCCGTGGATACCAGCGTCATCGAGATCGCCGTCCAGACGATGATCATCTGCGCCAAGCTGTGCGCCCCGATCCTGATCATGAGCCTGGCCGTGGGCCTGGCCGTGTCCCTGTTCCAGTCGGTGACCCAGATCCAGGAGGTCACCCTCACCTTCGTGCCGAAGCTGATCGGTGTCGGACTGGTGCTGATGCTCGGCGGGCACTGGATGCTGGCCGAGCTCGTCGGGTTCACCAACCACCTCTTCGACATGCTGCCGCGGCTGCTGCAGTCGGCCTGAGCCCCCGATCGAAGATCCAGTGACCGTCGATCTCGCCCCCGCCCTGGTGACGGGCTACCTCCTGGCCTTCCTGCGGGCCGCGGCCTGGGTCTTCGTCTGCCCGCCGTTCGGTACCCGGTCGGTGCCGACGACGGTCAAGGTCGGCCTGGCCGGAGCCCTGGCGCTCGTCGTCGGGCCCCACCTGGCGCAGCAGGCCGTGCCCCTCGAGGTCGCACCGCTGCTGGCCGCCTCCGCCCTCCAGATCGCCGCCGGTCTCGCCCTCGGGTTCCTCGGCGTGCTGCTCTTCGCCACCTTCTCCTTCGCCGGCGGCCTGATCGACCTGGTCTCCGGCTACTCGGTGGCCCAGCTGTTCGACCCCGGCAACAACGCCCCGGTGAGCATCTTCGGCCAGTTCTACGGCGTCCTGGCCACAACGCTGCTCTTCGCCATCGACGGGCATCTGCTGCTGGTGCGGGGGTTCCTGACGTCGTTCTCGGCTGCGCCGCTCACCCACCTCTCGACCGACATCCTGGCCAGGCTGCTGACCGGCGACATCGCGCTCTTCTTCGTCTCCGCGCTGGAGATCGCCGCTCCGCTGCTGGCGGCCCTGTTCCTGGCCGAGGCCGCGCTCGGCCTGCTGTCGCGGGCCGCCCCCCAGATGAACATCTTCCAGCTCGGCCTGCCGGTGAAGATCCTCGTGACCCTCACCCTGGCCGGCCTCGCCCTGCCGCTGCTGCCCGACGCGGTGAGCGGGATGACCAACCACGTCGTCCGCCAGAGCCTGGACCTGATCCGCGGATGAGCTCCGACAAGACCGAACAGCCAACGGCCAAGAAGAAGCGGGACGCCCGCCGCGACGGCAACCTGGCCCGCTCCCCGGAGGTCGTGGCCTGGGCCCAGATGCTGGGCGCCGGCGTGCTGCTGCCCGCTTCCTTCTCGCTCGGCACCCACTCGCTCCGGCAGGTGATGACCCAGGTCGGGGTGGCCATCATCCGCCCCGACGCCGAAGCCTCCGTGCGCCTCATGGCAACGGCGCTGACCGGTGGCCTGCTGGCCATCGCCCCGCTGGCGCTCGGCATGGTGGCGATCGGGCTCGCCGGCAACTTCGCCCAGACCGGCTTCGCCATCTCCGGCAAGGCCCTCAAGCCGAAGTTCGACCGGATCTCCCCCAAGAAGGGCCTCAAGCGCCTGCTGTCCCCCCATTCCGCCTGGGAGGCGGGCAAGGCTGCGGTGAAGTTGCTTGTCCTGACCGCGGTCGCCTGGCCCGGCGTGTCGCACCTCGGGGCCGCCCTGGCCAGCGGCGGGCGGGTGCCGGCCGGCGAGGTGCTGGCCCAGGTGGCGGGGGCGACGATGGCGCTCATCCGCTCCACCGCCCTGGCCGGCCTGGCGCTGGCCGCAGCCGACTACGCCTTTCAGCGCCGCCGGGTCAAGAAGGGGATGATGATGACGAAGCAGGAGGTGAAGGAGGAGTACCGCCAGTCCGAAGGCGACCCGATGACGCGGCAGCGGATCCGCCAGCGGCAGGTGGAGATGAGCCGCAACCGCATGATGGCCGCGGTGGCCGTCTCGTCGGTGGTGGTGGTCAACCCCACTCACTACGCCGTGGCGCTGGAGTACCGCCCCGATCTCGGCGCCCCCCGGGTGGTGGCCAAGGGCCAGGGCCACATCGCCGCCCGCATCCGCGAGGAAGCCGAGAAGCACAACGTCCCCATCGTGCGTGACGTCCCCCTGGCCCGCACCCTCCACGCCGCCTGCAAGCTCGGCCAGTCCATTCCCGCCGACCTCTACGAGGCCGTGGCCCGCCTCCTGGCCTTCGTCTTCAGCCTGAAGCGCACGGCGTAGCGTCGCTGAACGCCAGCATTTTGTCCCTTAGGGGCATATATGCACTGAGTGTCACGTTTTCGGGTAGGGTAACCAACGGTTGACGGAAACGTCCTCCGTCTCACAGGGCCTGCTTCTCCTTGCTGGGGGAGACGCGACGAGTTCGGACCACCCCAATCCCCATGAGGAAAGGACCGAACGATGCTCAAGCGAGTCGTTGCTTCGACATTCCTGAGCGGAATGATTCTTCTCGGTGCTCCGCACGCCGCCTTCGCCGACGGCCGCCACGGAGACGACCGGCGTTCGGAGCACCATGACAATGGTCGCGAGCGCAACGGCGAGGGCCACGACCGTGGTCGCGACCGGGACGACTACTCCCGGCAACACGGCTACGACGGCGACTACTACCGCTACTACGGCTCCGGCTGCAACGGGTATCGGGACGGCTACTACTACGACTCCTACGGCCGCCCCTACTCCCGGAACGGCAGCCCGTACTACCGCCGGAACAGCGACTGCGACAACTACTACCGCAACAACGGGTCCTACTACGGCTCCCCGTCCTGCGACAGCTACGACTACCAGAGCGGCTACTGCGGCTGACCTGGCTGGCGATCACCTCAGGTCGGGGTGCGCCGTTCCGATGGAAGAAGCGTCTAGCCGCCAGGACGGCGGTTCCGCTTGAGCCCACGGACGGCGACCCCGACACCTGAGGTCGCGTGTGAGAGGTACCCGGCTGGGCCAGATCGGCGTCCCCGCCGCCGTCGTCGCCATCGTGGTGATGATGGTCGTGCCGCTGCCGACCGTGCTGCTCGACCTGCTGCTCGTATCCAACCTGGCCGGCGCCACCGTGATCCTGCTCGTCAGCATGCACGTCCGGCGGGCGCTCGACTTCTCGATCTTCCCCTCGCTGCTGCTCATCGCCACGCTGTTCCGCCTGGCCCTGAATGTCAGCGTCACCCGGCTCGTCCTCCTCCACGGCGACGCCGGGAAGGTCATCGAGAGCTTCGGGCACTTCGTGGTCGGTGGCTCCATCGTCGTCGGGCTGGTGATCTTCCTCATCCTGTCGGTGATCCAGTTCATCGTGATCACCAACGGTGCTGGCCGGGTCGCCGAGGTCGGCGCCCGCTTCACCCTCGACGCCATGCCCGGCAAGCAGATGGCCATCGACGCCGACCTCAACTCCGGGCTGATCAGTGAGGACGAAGCCCGCCGCCGCCGCCGCGAAGTCAGCGCCGAGGCCGACTTCTACGGGGCGATGGACGGCGCCAGCAAGTTCGTGAAGGGCGACGCCATCGCCGGCATCCTCATCACCACCATCAACCTGTTCGGCGGGTTCGTGATCGGGGTGATGCAGCACCACCTGAGCATGAGCGACGCCGTGTCGCGCTACAGCCTCCTCAGCGTGGGCGACGGGCTGGTGTCGCAGATCCCGGCGCTGTTGATCTCGATCGCCTCCGGCCTGGTCGTCACCCGGGCGGCGACCGAGGCCGACATGGGGACCGACCTCCTGGCCCAGCTCGGCGCCCAGGAGCAGCAGCTCCGGGTGGCCGGGAGTTGTATCGCCCTGCTGGCCCTTGTACCGGGCCTGCCCAAGATCCCGTTCCTCATCGTGGGGGGCGCCCTGTGGTTCGCCTCCGGACGGGTGAAGGAGGCCAACGCCGCCGACGCCGCCGCGGCCTCGGCCGCCGCCGTGAACGGCGCCGCCGCGGCGGCCGCCGGCCCGGCGCCCGATACGCCGGAGGAGCTGGCCGCCACCATGCGGGTCGAGCCCCTCGAGCTGGAGATCGGCCTCGGGCTCATGGACCTGGCCGACACGGCCCGGGGCGGCGACCTTCTCGACCGGGTGCGGGCGCTGCGACGCAAGGTGGCCATGGAGCTCGGCATCGTCATCCCGCCGGTGCGGACCCGCGACAACCTCGACCTGCCGCCGTCGGTCTACGCCATCCGGGTCCACGGCGTGGAGGTGGCGCGGGGCGAGGCGCCGGGCGGATCGGTGCTGGTGCTGGGGGAGCGGCCGGCCGGCGTGCCGGGAACCCCGACCCGCGACCCGGTGTTCGGCCTCGACGCCTCGTGGGTGCCGGCCGAGTACGGCCCCCAGGCCGAGCTGGCCGGGGCCACGGTCGTCGACCGGGGCTCGGTGGTGACGGCCCACATGGCCGAGGTCGTGCGGGGCAACGCCGGCCGCCTCCTCTCCCGCCAGGACGTGAAGATGCTGGTCGACGCCGTCCGGGCCACCGACCCCGTCGTCGCCGACGAGTTCGGCGCCGCCGGCCTGTCGCTGGCCGAGGTGCAGCGGGTCCTCCAGGGACTGCTGGAGGAGGTCGTGCCGATCCGCGACCTGGTCCGCATCCTGGAGGTGCTGTCCGAGCGGGCCCGGGTCACCAAGGACCCCGAGGTGCTGACCGAAGCGGTGCGGATCGCCCTCGGGCCGTCGATCTCGGCCGGACACGCCCCCGACGGCAAGCTGCCGGTGCTGACGCTCGACCCCCTGCTGGAGCACGCCCTCCTGGAGGCGCTCCGGCCGGGCGAGGCGGGCAGCTTCCTGGCCCTCGACCCCGAAGTGGCCGAGCGTCTCCTGGCCGAGGTGGCGGCGACGGCCACCGCCGCCGAGCAGCAGGGTCGCCAGCCGGTCCTGGTCTGTGCCGCGCCCGTCCGGCCGGCGCTGCGGCGCCTGGTCCGCAATGTCAGTCCGGGGCTCGCCGTCCTCTCCTACCTGGAGATCGGCCGGCAGCTCGAGCTCGAGAGCATGGGAGTAGTGAGCCTTGTCGCTGCAACGGTGTGAGGGAACGAACCTGGAGTCCGTCCTCGAAGAGGTCCGTAACCGGTTCGGTGACACGGTCACGATCGTGGAAGCCAACCGGCTCCGCCAAGGCGGCGTCGGCGGGTTCTTCGCCCGGGAGCGGTTCGAGGTCGTGGTCGACGTCGACGAGGCCGGGCCGACCGACCTCCCGGCGGAGTTCGGCCTCGAGGCCACCGAGGACTTCTGCGAGCGCCTCCTCAGCATGGCCGACGGCGTGAGCGACCTGGACCAGCGTTCTCCGGCCTCGTCGGTCTCCACCGAGCAGCCGCAGTTCGCCGCCGTCCTCGACTCGATCACCCGCCACATGGAAGCCAACGGGGCCCCGCCGCCGGCCCCGGCCGCCGCCCCGACCGCGGCGGTCGCCCCCGCCGCGCTCCCGAACCCGTTCGCGGCGGTGACCGCCGAAGCCCCCGCCGCGGCACCGGCGACCCGGGCGGTCGACGCCCGTCTGCTGGCCCGGATCGGGCTGCCCGAAGACATCCGGCGGGCGGCGGTGGCGCACCCCGCGCCTCCGGCCGGCGTCGATCCGTCGGCCTGGCTCCTCGGGCTCCTCCTGAATCTGCCGGTGCCGGAACGGCTGCCGCAGGGGCCGGGGTCGGTGATCGTCGTCGTCGGCGGCCGGGAGGCGGCGCTCCATCTCGCCCGCCAGATCGCCGGCGAACTGGGGCTCGACCCCGACGCGCTGCTGATCGCCTCCCCCCTCTACCGGGGCCGTGCCATCCCCGCCGAGCGCCGCCTCACCTCGGTCGAGGCCGCGGCCGAGTCGCGGCTCGGCTGGCGCCGCCGCCCCCGGCCGACCGTGGTCGCCGTCGACGCTCCGATGGGCCGGAGTTCCGAATGGGCCCGCCGCGTCATCGACTCTCTCGAACCGACCATGGTGTGGGGCGCCGTCGACGCCGCCCGCAAGCCCGAGGACCTCTTCGAATGGGCCGAGCAGCTCGGCGGGTTCGACGCCCTGGGCGTCACAGACCTCGACGGCACCGTCAGCCCGGCCGCCGTGCTGCAGTGCGGCATCCCCGTCGGCCGGCTCGACGGGCGCCATGCCACCGCGGCCCTGTGGGCGGCGCTGCTCGCCCCCCGGCTCGCCGTCCACCCGGGGGTTCGGGGGTGTCCCCCGGAAGGAACAGCATGAGCCTGCTCTTCGGCGAGACGGCCAATCCCGAAGACGTCACTCGGCGGCCCGGCCCTGGGCCGGAGCTCAACCAGCGGGTCGAGATCTTCGGCTCGGCCTGGGGATGCTGGCTGGGGTCCCGGATCGAGGACCGGCGGAGCGACCGGCTCGTCGTGGCCGTGCCCCAGGATCCGGCCGAGCCCCGGCTCGTCCGCCGCCCGGCTGACTGGGTGGCGCTCCGGTGGACCAACCCCCGGGGCATCGGCATGCTGGAGGCCACCGTGACGGCCGCCACCCGGGCCGGCATCGTGCCGACCTGGGAGCTCGTCGGCCGGGGCGAGCCGGCACTCTTCCAGCGCCGCCGCTTCGCCCGCGTGCCGGTCGTGCTGGCGGGGCGGGCAACCGGGCGCCGCGGCGCCTGGGGCCTCACGATCCTCGACGTGGCCGAGGGCGGGATCCGCGGCCTGGCCCCGGAGGTGGCGCCCTTCGACCCCGGCGAGCCGGTCGAGGTGTCGTTCGACGTCGACGGGCTGGACTTCACCGCCCGGGCCGAGGTCGTGCGCTGGGGGCTGGCCCCCGGCGGCGTCACCATCGTCTTCCGCTTCAGCGGCCTGCCCCGGGCCGACGCCGACCGGCTGCGCCGCTTCGTCTTCCGTCAGGAACTCGCCCACCCGTCTGGCCTGGATCGGGGAGCCCGATGAACCCCAACACCGTCTTCTCGGCCAGCCTCGTCACGAGCCTGGTCCTGTGGTTCCCCTCGATGCAGGCCTGCCTCCGCGGCGACCTGGACCTCGCCTCCGCCGGTCTGCGCTACGTCGCCGCCCTGGTCGTCTCCCGCCTGGCCATGAACTTCCTGGCCCGCCTGGTCAACGCCTACCGGGCGGCCTCGGAAGAAGCCGCCCCGGCGAGCGCCGACCCGCTCCTGGCCCCGCCGGGTCCCCACCGTGCCGGTCTCGACACCGGTCCGGCGTCACCGGCCCCGCAACGCCGTCGCGACGACCGCACCGCCGACGGGGACGTCGACCCGGAAACGCTGGCCGCCTAGAGCCCGTCCAGATCGAGGGCTACGGCCCGGGTCGCATCTCCCTGGTCGTCGACGAGAGGGCGAGCCGGTTCACGGGGCCGTTGCTGGTGATCTCGACCAACCGGCCGGCCCACTCCTCGGTCGTCATCGACGCCATGACGGACGGGTCGGTGCTGGTGGCCAGCGCCCGGCGCCCGTCCGGCGTCAGGGCGGCCAGCACCGCCAGCGCCGGGTCGCCCTCCCGGCCGTACTGCACCGCCGTGGCCTCGACCGTGGCCGGCCCGGCGTAGGCCCCGGCCGGCACCCGGGCCGGGGTCGCCTCCACCGCCGCCGCCGTGTCCGCCGGGTCGATCCGGACGAAGCCCCCGGCCGGCGGACGGGTGGAGTAGACGCCGGCCGAATGCTTGGTGAGGTAGTACCCGACGCCGGTCACCAGCCCGAGCGATCCGGGGTCGGCCCGGCAGGCATCGACCATCGCGGCCACCGAGTGGGTGACGTAGTTGTTGCCCGGCCCCCCGAAGAACGACAGCCCGCCGGTGACGGTGAGGGGCCGGTCGTCGCCGCCGGGGACGCCGGCCAGGCCGAGCTCCTTCATGGCCATCTGCACCGCGGAGGGGAAGCACGAGTAGAGATCGAAACGGGCGATGTCGTCGACGCCGACCCCGGCCCCGGCCAGGGCGTCGCCGGCCACCGCCCTGATCCCGGCCGACCCGGCCAGCGACCAGCGCTCGGTCACGAACTGGTGGTCGGCCCCGTCGGCGCCGGCGTGGAGGTACACGAGCTGGTCGCCGGGCACGCCGGCCGCCCGGGCCGCCTCGGGCGAGCAGAGGAGCACCGCCGCCGCCTGGTCGACGAAGATGTTGGCGCACATCAGCTTGGGATAGGGGAACGTCACCATCCGGTTCCCCGGCCCCGGCGTCCGGATCTCCTCCGCCGACCAGGCCTTCGGCGACCACGCCGCGGCCCGGGTGGCGGCCGTGGCCGCGAACCGGGCCCACAGCTCCGAGACATGCCGCTGGTGCCCGTCGATGCTCCGGCCGGCGGCGGCCCGCAGCGCCGACTCGAACAGCGGATAGAGCTGGGTCGGGATGGAGGCCTGGTGGGCTGCCTCATCGTCGGTGTGACCCGGCCGGTCGTCGCCCACCAGCGGTGCCGGATCCCCCGAGGGGGGCGGCAGCTCGGCGTCCCGCTTCGCCTGGTCGACCGACTTCCGCCGGCTGTGGAGCGCCTCGACGCCCACGACGAGGGCGACGTCGAGCCGCCCGGCGGCGATCTCGGCCCCGAGGTCGTTGAGGACGTACTGGGGCAGGTTCCCGCCGATCCGGGTCTGGAGCGTCCGTACCCCGGACAGCCCGAGCCGCTCGGCCACCAGCGCCCCGGGGTCCGGGTGCCGCAGCGAGATGCTCATGACCGAGGCGACGACCTCGACCCGCTCGAGCAGCTTCCCCCCGGCGTCCGCATCCGCCCGCCGCGCCGCCTCCACCGCCAGGTCGAGCGGTCCGAGCGGCACCTCCCCGTCGGTCACGTGTTGTGCGATCTCTCCGGCGCCGGCCACGGCCGGGTTGCGATCACGTCTCGACATGGCCGGCAGCGTACCGACGCCCGTTTACGGCGCTTTGAACCAGCGAGCCCGGTTCGTCTTGGCCTCGGCGACGCGGGCGACGGTGGCCCCGATCCGGGGCCGGTCCCACTCCGCCGGCGGGACCTTCGTCACCAGGTCGGCCAGGAGGCGCACGGCCAGCCAGTGGTGGAGGACGCCGGCCGCCTTCTTGTCCCGCGTCGTCCGCTCGACCTCCTCGATGACGAGGGCCCGGTCGTCGGCCTCGGTCAGGCGGGGCCAGAGCATGAGCAGGTCCTGGTGGGCGGGGGCCCGGGTCAGGAACTCCCAGTCGATGACCGTGACGGTGTTCTTCGACCGGTCGAAGAGGATGTTGTGGAGGACGTAGTCGCCGTGGGCCAGGGTGTCCTTCCGCAGCCCGCCCGCCTCGGCCCGCACGGCCCGGAACTCGCCCGGCGGGAGCGGGCTGCGCATGATCCGGGCCACGCGCACGAGCCCGGCCTTCCGGCCCCCGCCGTGGGCGGCCACGGGCGCCCGCAGGCTCGGGGGTGGCTCGGGCGCCCCGGCGATGGCCCGGGCCGCCCCGATGGCCGCCTCGACGTAGTCCCGGCCGGTCGTCACACCGTCGTTGACGGCCCTCGCCGTGACCAGCCAGTCCGGCCGCGACTCGACCACCGCCGGCACCGGGATCCCGGTGCGGCCGGCCCACGCCAGGCGCTCCGCCTCCTCCCGGATCCGGCTCCGGGTCCGGTCGTCGTGGGCGATGTGGATGGCGCAATCCGTCGTCAAACCGACCCACGGCTGGCCGGCGCGGGTCTGCACGAGCTGTGGTCGTTCACCGACCACGGCGGCAACTTCGGCGATTACTTCCTCTATATCCACGTCATCAACATTGAAAGCAGAGGACAGACAGGTCATCATGGGGCACTCTGGTATTTAAAGGTGGGCCACGGAACGTGACGACAGATCTGCTCCTAGCGCGCCGCAGCGGGGGATTTGCCGTCCGTTCTCCGCTGGTCAGGGCCATAGCAATGCCCGCCGATCCACCTTGTCTTCCGGTTTGCGTCATGAACCCCGCCCGTCACCGTTCATTCATCACCGGGTATTCGAGACGGCCGAGCTGGGGTTCGGCCACTCTGCGTAAACCATACGTGGAGTGGCCTGCCAGTCTGCCCGGCCATCTGGTCTGTCCGGCGGCGCCCAAGGGACGACAGCATCGCACGACAGGCCTCCTGGCCGGTCCGGATGTCCGGTGGGCCGTCATATCTGGGGAATGACGACCAACTACGGAGGTGACTGGGTGGCATCCGCCACGCAACACTCGGCACGGCTCGCGCCGACCGTTGAACCACGGTCGCTCGAGACGGCGCCGGCCCCGACCCGGGCGACCAACGGGCGGGGTTCGCAGTCGCTGCGGCGCATCCTGGTCCTGCTCGACGCGGCGGCCGTGTTCGCCGCCTGGTCGATCGCGCTCACCTTCCCCGACGGGCTCGACCGGCCCGGCTGGTCGCACTTCCCGAACCTGATCGTCGCCATCTCCCTCGCCACCGGCGCCTCCCTGGCCATGATCGCCTCCCAGCGCCTCTACCTGGCCCGGGTGTGCTCCGTGCGGGCCGTCGAGACCGTCCGGTTGGGCCGCACCGCCATCCTCGCCGCCCTCCTCCTCCAGGCCGGTGAGCGGCGCCTCGGCATCCACGTCTCCCTCAACGAGTCGATCGGCGGCGCCGCCCTCTGTTTCGCCTTCCTCACCGCCTCCCGTGACGGGTACCGGGCGTGGCTCAAGGCCCACCGCCGGGCCGGCCGCCACAGCCGCCCGATCGTCATCATCGGCGCCAACGAGGAGGGCTACGACCTCTACCGCCTCGTCGGCAACCACCCCGAGCTCGGCTTCCGGGTCTGCGGCGTCGTGGGCAGCCCGTCCGAGGTGGCCGACCGGAGCTACGACGTCCCCTGGCTCGGCGACGTCAACCACGTGGTCGACGCCGTGCGCCTGGCCGGCGCCAACGGCGTCCTCGTGGCCGCCAGCTCGCTGCCCTCGGCCCAGCTCAACCGGGTGGTGCGCGACCTGCTCGTGGCCGGCGTCCACGTCCACCTCTCCAGCGGCATCCGGGGCATCGACGTGCGGCGCATGCGGGCCCAGCCGATGGCCCACGAGCCCCTCTTCTACCTGGAGCCCGTCTCGCTCGCCCGGTGGCAGATGGTCACCAAGCGGTCTCTCGACCTCGTGATGTCGGGCCTCGGCCTGGTCCTGGCCGCCCCGGTGCTCGGCGCCTGCGCCCTGGCCATCAAGCTCTCCGACAAGGGCCCGGTGTTCTTCCGGCAGCAGCGGGTCGGGCAGGACGGGAAGGCGTTCACGATCCTCAAGCTGCGGACGATGGTCACGGACGCCGAGGAGCGCCTGGCCGGCCTGGTGGAGAGGAACCAGCGGGAGGGCGTGCTCTTCAAGCTGGACGACGACCCCCGCGTCACCAAGATCGGTCGCATCCTCCGGGCCACCAGCCTCGACGAGCTGCCGCAGCTGATCAACGTGGCCCGGGGCGACATGAGCCTGGTCGGCCCCCGCCCGGCCCTGCCGATCGAGGTCGCCCAGTTCGACGAGGAGCTGCTGGCCCGCCAGCGGGTCCGCCCCGGGATCACCGGCCTGTGGCAGGTGGAGGCCCGCGACAGCGCCTCCTTCCAGGCCTACCAGCGGCTCGACCTCTTCTACGTGGAGAACTGGTCGGTCAGCCTCGACCTCGCCATCCTCCTCTCGACCGTCCAGACCGTGGCCTCCCGGGGCATCCGGGCCCTGCGCAAGCGGACGGCGCCGGCGGCCGACAGCGCCTCGGTGTCCTGGCTGCTCGACTGAATGATCGTGATGGCAGCAGGCCTGAATTGTCGGAAGGGGGTCGCTTCGGCGGCCCCCTTTCTGCGTGTCCGAAACCGGTTGTCCGTAAGCGTCCGATTCCTCCCATCCTGATCGGAGGCTGAGCCTGTAGCGTGATTTTGAAGATCCCGGCGAGCGCGATGGGCCTCGGCGCGCCGTCGGGTTGGTAGGTGCCCGCCGGGCCCCCCTCGAGCCATCCCCCCGGAGGGACACATTGTCTGATCACCTGATCGCCCCCCACGGCGGAACGCTCGTCAACCTGGTCGGCGACGCCGACCGGGCAGCCGAGCTGAAGGCCGCCGCCGCCGACTGGCCGTCGTGGGACCTCACGCCCCGCCAGATCTGTGACATCGAACTCCTCATGAACGGCGCCTTCTCGCCGCTTCAGACGTTCCTCGGCCAGGCCGATTACGAGAACGTCTGCGCCCAGATGCGCCTGGCCGACGGGACGATCTGGCCCATGCCGGTCTGTCTCGACCTGCCGGAGGAACTCGCCAACTCGGTCAACGGGCAGTCGCTGGCCCTGCGTGACCTCGAGGGCGTCATCCTGGCCGTGCTCCACGTCGACGACGTCTACACGCCCGACCGGGAGGCCGAGGCCCAGCAGGTCTTCGGCACCACGAACCCCGAGCACCCCGGCGTGGCCCACCTTCTCCAGCGCACGAACCCCTGCTACGTGTCGGGTCGCCTGGAGGGCATGGCCCTGCCCCACCACTACGACTTCCGGACGCTGCGCCAGACGCCGGCGGAGGTCCGGGACCAGTTCCAGAAGATGGGCTGGACGAAGATCGTCGCCTTCCAGACCCGCAACCCGATGCACCGGGCCCACCAGGAGATCACGCTGCGGGCGGCCAAGGACGTCGGGGCCAACCTGCTGATCCACCCGGTCGTGGGGCTGACCAAGCCGGGTGACGTCGACCACTACACCCGGACCCGGGCCTACCAGTCGCTGCTCCCGACCTACCCCCACAACACCGCTGCCCTGTCGCTTCTCAACCTGGCCATGCGGATGGGCGGGCCCCGCGAGGCCGTGTGGCACGCCATCATCCGCAAGAACCACGGCTGCACCCACTTCATCGTGGGCCGCGACCACGCCGGTCCCGCCGACCGGTCGGGCAAGGCGTTCTACGGCCCCTACGACGCCCAGGAGCTTCTGGCCAAGTACCAGGACGAGATCGGCGTCTCGATGGTGCCGTTCCAGATGATGGTCTACGTCGAGGAGCAGGCGGCCTACGTCCCCCAGGACCAGGTGCCCGAGGGTGCGAGGGTGCTCAACATCTCCGGCACCGAGTTGCGCAAGCGCCTGAACGAGGGCCGCGACCTGCCGGAGTGGTTCACCTTCCCCGACATCGTCAAGGAACTCCGCAAGAGCTATCCGCCCCGCCACAAGCAGGGCTTCACGGTGTTCTTCACCGGCCTGTCGGGCTCCGGGAAGTCGACCATCGCCAACGTGCTCCTGGTCAAGCTCCTGGAGATGGGCGGCCGGCCGGTGTCGATCCTCGACGGTGACGTGGTGCGCAAGCACCTGTCGTCGGAGCTCGGGTTCTCCAAGGAGCACCGCGACATCAACATCCGCCGGATCGGTTACGTCGCCAGCGAAGTCACCAAGAACGGGGGCATCGCCATCTGCGCCCCCATCGCCCCCTACGACCAGACCCGCAAGGACGTGCGGGCCATGATCGAGGAAGGCGGCGGCTTCATCCTCGTCCACGTGGCCACGTCGCTCGAGGAGTGCGAGGCCCGCGACCGCAAGGGCTTCTACGCCAAGGCCCGGGCCGGGATCATCAAGGAGTTCACCGGCATCTCCGACCCCTACGAAGAGCCCCACGACGCCGAAATGGTCATCCAGACCGAGGACCTCACCGCCGAAGAGGCCGCCCAGGAGATCATCCTGCACCTCGAGCGCGAGGGCTACATCGGGCCGGAGTCCGACATCTAGTTCGTTTGTTTCTTGTCGAAGGGGCTCGGCCGGTGTTTTGGTCGGGCCCCTTCGACGCGTTCGGCCGGCGGAGTTCGGGCATGGGTCGCAACTCCTCCAGATTCGCGTCGCAGGTGCGTCGCCGGGGGCGCCGCGCCTGCTCGCTCATAGTCGGAGTTGCGACCCATCGCCCGTACTCCGCTACTGGTCCCGGAAAACCCCCGGTGCAGGGAAGAAAAGGTTCCCCAGACGGTGTCGGGCGGCCGGGCTGGCGCCCCGCCCCCCCCCCCCCCCCCGGGACCCGGG
>JAUZEY010000261.1 GCA_030838785.1 Actinomycetota bacterium
GGTGCAGGCCGCCCTGGCCGCCTCGCCCGTCGTCGACACCGTCGAGCCGAACCGCATCCGCCATGCCGATCTCGTCCCCAACGACCCGGGCTACGCCAACGGGAACGCGGTCTGCAGAGGCTGCCCATCTCAGCAGAGCTACCTGCAGACCATGCACCTGCCGGACGCATGGAACACCACCACCGGCAACGACTCGATGATCCTGGCCATCGTCGACAGCGGCGTGCAGCTCAACCACCCCGACCTGGTCGGGCGGCTCGTCCCGGGCTGGGACTTCGTCAACAACGACCCCACGCCCGAAGACGACTTCGGCCACGGCACGATGGTGGCCGGCATCGCCGCCGCCGTCACCAACAACGGGCAGGGTGTGTCCGGTGCGACCTGGCGGGGCCGGATCATGCCGGTCAAGGTGCTCGACTCCACCGGCAGCGCCAACGATGACGACATCGCCTCCGGGATCACCTACGCCGTCGACCACGGCGCCAGCGTCATCAACCTGTCGCTGGGCGGCCCGGGGGCCAGCACCACGCTCCAGACCGCCGTCGACTACGCCACCCGCCACAACGTCGTCGTGGTGGCCGCGGCCGGCAACGACGGCACCAAGGGCGTCACCGCCGCCACCATGCCCCACTTCCCCGCCGCCTGCGACGGCGTCATCTCCGTCGGCGCCACCGACGCCGCCGGGAACCACGCCGCCTTCTCCAGCTACGGCAGCTGGGTCGACGTCGTCGCCCCCGGCGAGGCCAGCGCCTCGGCCGGCATCACCACCACCACCTGGAAGTCGGGCTACGGCTCTGGCTCGGGGACGTCGTTCTCCTCCCCGCTGGTGGCGGCCGTCGCCTTCCTCATGCGCTCCGCCGACCCCAACGCCGACCAGGCGACGATCAGCCTCCGGCTCATCGCCACCGCCGACGACCTCGGCGCCCCCGGGGTCGACACCGTCTACGGCTCGGGCATGGTCGACGCCGCAACCGCCCTGGCGGCCGGTGTGGGCAACTTCTCCATCGCCTCGGCCAACGCGTCGGGCTACTGGATGGTGGGCCAGCAGGGCGCGGTCTACCGCTTCGGCGGCGCCTCCTACCTGGGCGACGCCATCCGCCTCCTGGCCGGCGGCGCCACCGCGGCCGACATCGAGCCCACCCCGTCCGGCGGCGGGTACTGGATCGTCGACACCGCCGGCCGCGTGTTCGGCTTCGGCAACGCCGGCTACTTCGGCGGCCTCACCGTCGCACTCCGGCCCGGGGAGCAGGTCACCAGCATCTCGACCACGCCCAACGGCGGGGGCTACTGGCTCTTCACCACCGCGGGCCGGGTCTTCAACTTCGGCAACGCCCCCGCCCTCGGCGACCTGGCCAACCTCACGCTGAACGGGCCCGTCCTCGACTCGGTGCCGACCCCCAGCGGCCTGGGCTACTACATGGTCGGCTCCGACGGCGGCATCTTCGCCTTCGGCGACGCCCGCTTCGTCGGGTCGATGGGCGGCCGGCCCCTCAACGCCCCGGTGCAGTCGCTGGTGCCCGACCCCGACCGCTCCGGCTACTGGCTGGTGGCGTCGGACGGCGGCGTCTTCGCCTTCGACGCCCCCTTCCGGGGCTCGATGGGCGGCACCCGGCTGAACGCCCCCGTCACCGGCATGGTCCCGTTCGGGAACGGCTACCTCATGGTCGCCACCGACGGCGGCGCCTTCGACTTCTCCGATCAGCCCTTCTCCGGTTCCCTGGCCGGTAGCGGCGCCACGCAGTCGATCGTCGCCGTAGCCACCAAGGCCGCCGCCACCTGACGTCGGCGGCCGGCCGGCCACCGGGCGGCCGGTCAGCGGAAGTCGCGGGAGCGGGGGGCCGACCCCGTCGGCAGCGGGTCCAGGCGGTGGGCGACGAGGTTCACGACGCCCTGGTGACGCTCGAGCACCCCCCGGACCAGCAGCGCTGACGACGTGCGGGCCACCCGGCGGTGGCGGCGCCACAGGCCGGGCGAGCAGATCACGTTCAGCAGGCCGGTCTCGTCCTCCAGGTTGATGAAGATGACGCCCTGGGCCGTCCCCGGGCGCTGGCGGTGGGTGACGACGCCGGCCACCTCCACCACCGTACGGTGCGGGATGTCGGCCAGGCCGGCGATGGTCAGCACCCCCCGTTCCTCGAGGGCGTCCCGGGTGAACTCGGTCGGATGCGCCGTCGGCGACAGGCCCATCGACCACAGGTCGGCGGCCGCCTCCTCGGGGGCGGTCATCCCCGGCAGCGCCGGGGCGTCGAGGCCGGTCACGAGGCCGGGAAGCTTGTCGGGCCTCGCCTCCCGGAGGGCGGCGGCGGCCCACAGCGCGTCGCGCCGGGACAGGCCGAAGCACCCGAAGGCGCCGGCGGTGGCCAGGCCTTCGATGGCGCCGGTGGAGGCGCCGGTGCGGCGGGCGAAGTCCTCCAGGTCGCGGAACGGGCCGCCGGTGTGGCGCTCGGCCTCGATGCGCTCCAGCAGCCCGTCCCCCAGGTTCCGCACGTAGCGGAGCCCGATGCGCACCGCCATCGTCGATTCGTCGGCGTGCCAATTTCCGGTTACGGGCCGGCCGGCGGCTCGGTCGGTCCGGGGCTCGAGGGTGCACTGCGGGCGGGAGATGTCGAGGTCGGGGCCGAGGACCTCGACGCCGTGGCGGCGGGCGTCGCGCACGAGCGTGTGCGGCGAGTAGAACCCCATCGGCTGGGCGTTGAGGAGGGCGGCGGTGAACTCGGCCGGGTAGTGGAGCTTCATCCACGAGCTGGAGTACACGAGGTAGGCGAAGCTCACCGAGTGGCTCTCGGGGAAGCCGAAGTCGGCGAAGGCCTCGAGCTTGTGGGCGATCTCCTCCGCCACCTCTCCGGTGATGCCGTTCTTCGCCATTCCCTCCATCAGCCGGGTCCGCATCACCGCCATCCGTTCGTGGGAGCGCTTGGAACCCATGGCCTGGCGGAGCTGATCGGCCTCCCCGGGGGTGAAGTTGGCCACGTCGATGGCCATCTGCATGAGCTGCTCCTGGAACAGCGGCACGCCCAGCGTCTTCTTCAGACACGCTTCGAGGAGGGGGTGGAGGTAGGTGACGGTCTCCTCGCCGTTGCGGCGCCGGAGGTAGGGGTGGACGGAGCCGCCCTGGATCGGGCCGGGGCGGATCAGCGCCACCTCGATGACGATGTCGTAGAAGGTCCTCGGCCGGAGCCGGGGCAGCGTGGCCATCTGGGCCCGGCTCTCGACCTGGAACACACCGACCGTGTCGGCGGCGCAGAGGAGGTCGTAGACCGCCTCCTCCTGGGGGATGGTGGCCAGGTCGAGCTCGATCCCCTGGTGCTCGGCGATCAGGTCCACGGCCAGATGCAGCATGGTCAGCATCCCGAGGCCGAGCAGGTCGAACTTCACGAGGCCGGCGGCGGCGCAGTCGTCCTTGTCCCACTGGAGGACGGAGCGGTCCTCCATCGTCGCCCACTCGGTCGGGCAGTACTCGACGAGGGGCCGGTCGGCGATGACCATCCCGCCGGAGTGGATCCCGAGGTGGCGGGGGAAGCCCTGCACCTGGCGGGCCAGGTCGAGCACCAGCGGCGGGATGCCGGCCCCGCCGTCGGATTTCGGCTTCGTCAGGTCGCCGCCGGCTTCGGCCTCCGCTTCACGGAGGGTCCAGCCCTCGACCGACTTGGCCACGGCGTCCGCCTGGCCGGGTGACAGCCCTGCGGCCTTGGCCATCTCCCGCAACGCCGATCGGGGCCGGTAGGTGATGACGTTGGCCACCTGGGCCGCCCGGTCCCGCCCGTAGCGCCGGTAGACGTACTGGATGGCCTCCTCCCGGCGCTCGTGCTCGATGTCGATGTCGATGTCGGGCGGCCCGTCCCGCTCCGGGGACAGGAACCGCTCGAAGAGGAGGCCGAGCCCGACGGCGTCGGCCTTGGTGATGCCGAGGGCGTAGCAGACGGCGGAGTTGGCCGCCGAGCCCCGGCCCTGGCAGTAGAGGTTCTGGCGGCGGCAGAACTCGACGAGGTCGTGGACGAGGAGGAAGTAGCCGGCGAAGCCCAGCTCCTCGATGAGGTCGAGTTCGCCGGCGATGCGGCGCTGCGCTTCGTGGTGCTTCGGGTGGGTCGGCGGGTAACGGTACACAGCACCGGCCCAGGCCAGCTCCCGCAGCCAGCTCATCTCGTCGTAGCCGGGCGGGACGGGGAAGTCGGGCAGGTGGGGGGCGGCCATGGCCAGGTCGAAGGCGCAGGCGGCGGCGATCTCCACGGTGCGTTCGACGGCGCCCGGCCAGCGGACGAAACGGCGCAGCTGCTCGGCGGCGGAGCGGAGATGGGCGCCGGCCGCGGCCGGCAGCCACCCGTCGAGGGCGTCGAGCGAGCGCCGGGCCCGGATGGCGGCCAACGCGGTGGCCAGGGGCCGTTCCTTCGGAGTGGCGTAGTGGACGTTGTTGGTCGCCACCACCTCCACGCCGGTGCGGGCGGCCAGCGTGGCCAGGGCGTCGTTGCGGGAACGGTCGAGCGGATCGCCGTGGTCCCACAACTCGACCAGCACCCGGTCGCGGCCGAAGGCGTCGACGAGGCGGCGGAGGGCATGCTCGGCGGCGGCGGGCCCCTGGTCGACGAGGGCCCGGGGGACGGTGCCCTTCCGGCAACCGGTGAGCACGAACCAGGAACCGTTGTGGGGACTGGGATCCGGGTGGAGGTGGACGGGCGCCCGGGCCGCCTCGGCCAGCT
>JAUZEY010000273.1 GCA_030838785.1 Actinomycetota bacterium
GGTCTTCGCCGCGCTGCTGGCCCTCGCCGGCGGGCTGGGTCCCGCCGCCGCCGCGGCCGAGGTGTGCGGCATCGGCTCGGGCGGCCCGATGAGCGCCGGGGGCGAGACGCTGTCGCCCGTCCACATCCCGGCCTGGAGGGAGTTCCCGCTGCGGCGGCGGATGGAGGAGGCCACCGGCGTGGCGGTCTTCGTCGACAACGACGCCAAGGCCGTCGCTTTGGCCGAGGGGTGGGTCGGAGCCGCCGCCGGGGTAGGGGCGTACATCGGGATGGTCGTCTCCACGGGAATCGGCGGCGGGATCGTGCTCGACGGGCGTCTGCTCGACGGGCGGACCGGCAACGCCGGCCACATCGGCCACGTCATCGTCGAACCGGGGGGCCGGTCCTGCTTCTGCGGCGGCCGGGGCTGCCTGGAGGGGGAAGCGTCGGGCCGGGCCATCGAGGCCGTCACCGGCCGCCCCCCGGCCGAGGCCCCGCCGGCCGTCGTGGCCCGGACCGGGACCCTGGTCGGCCGGGCCGTGGCCTCGGTGGCGAACCTCCTCGACCTCCGCCTGGCCGTCGTCGCCGGGTCGGTGGCCCTCGGCTTCGGGGCGCCGTTCTTCGCCGCCGCCCAGGCCGAGATCGACGCCCTGGCCCGCCTCGACTTCTCCCGCGGCGCCCGGATCCGGCCCGCGGGACTGGGCGGCGACGCCCCGCTCGTCGGGGCTGCCGCCGTCGCCCTCTACCGCCTCGGCCGACTCCCCTGTTGCCCGTGAGCATGCCGTCGCTCACTGTGCATTTCCCGGACGGGAAAGGCCACCCAGCGCGGCCTCTGATCCCACTGGCAGCCTCCGCTTTTGCCTACGATCTCGCCAGACTCTGCCAGTCCACGAAGGGGACGGGGATGCCAGCAGTGACCGATCGCGCTGTCGCGGCGGCCCCGCGGCCGTGACGAGCCCGGCGCTCCCCGCGTCGTCGCCCTCGCCGCCTCCCGGCGTCGAGACGGCCACCAGCCCGGAGGTCGTCCGGCCCGCGCCGGCGCCCGCCGGCCCGCGGCGCCGGGTGCCCTGGGGAGCGCTGGGTACCGTCGCCGTCGGCGCCGCCGTGGCGGCCGGGATCCTCGTCCGGTTCGTGGCCCGGTCCCACCTCTGGCTCGACGAGGCCCTGACCGTCAACATCGCCTCCGTCCCCCTCCGATCGCTGACGGAGGCCCTGCGCCACGACGGCTCGCCGCCGCTGTACTACGTGGCCCTCCACGGCTGGATACGGCTCTTCGGCACCGGCACCATCGCCGTGCGGGCCCTGTCGGGCGTTTTCTCCGTGGCCTGCCTGCCGTTGGCGTGGCGGGTCGGCCGGCGGCTCGGCGGGCGGACCCTGGCCACGGCCGTGCTCGTCCTCCTCGCCCTGTCGCCGTTCGCGGTGCAGTACGCCACCGAGGCCCGGATGTACTCGATGGCCATGTTCCTCGTGCTGGCCGGCGGCCTCGCCCTGGCCAACCTGCTCGAGCGGCCATCCCTCTCCCTCACCATCGCCGTCGGACTGACGACCGGCGTCCTGCTCCTCACCCACTACTACGCCCTCTACACGGTGGCCGCGGTCGGCGTCGTCCTGCTGTGGTACGCCTGGAAGGGCGAGGAGCGGGCCGCCGCCCGGCGGGCCCTGGCCGCCATGGTGGCCGGCGGCCTCCTGTTCCTCCCCTGGGTGCCGGTGCTCCTCTACCAGAGCGCCCACACCGGGGCGCCCTGGGGCAGCACCGGCCGGGGTCTGGGAACCGTCGTCGACACCCTCGGGGTGCTCATCTCCGGGTACCGCGACGCCGGGCCCGTCCCCCTCCTGCTGGCCGAGGGGCTCATCGCCCTGGCCGTCTTCGGGCGGGCCGTGGGTCGCCGCCGGTTCGAGATCGACCTCGTGGGCCGGGAGCCGGCCCGCACGCTGGCGCTCATCACCTTCGGCGGGCTCCTCCTGGCCGTCGGCGTCTCCCGCCTGACGGGCCAGGCCTACGTGCCCCGCTACGCCTCGGTGATCTTCCCCGGCGTCATCATCCTCATCGCCATCGGCGTCGCGTCCTTCGGCGACGCCCGCCTCCGCGTCGGTGCCCTGGTGGTGATGGCCATTGTCGGCATGACCGGCGTGCGGCCGATCATGCAGTACGAGCGGACCCAGGCGGCCACCGTCGCCCGCCAGCTGCGGGCGTCGGCCCAGGCGGGCGACGTCGTCGCCTACTGCCCCGACCAGCTCGGCCCGTCGGTGAGCCGGATGCTGCCCGCCTCGCTCGGGCTCACCCAGCTCACCTATCCCAAGGCCGACGCGCCGCAATTCGTCGACTGGGTCGACTACGCCACTGCGATCCGCCACACGCCGGTGCCGGACTTCGCCTCCCGGTTGCTCAGCCGGGCGGGCCCGACCCACAACGTCTGGCTGGTCTGGTCGTCCGGCTACAAGGCCTTCGGGCACCGTTGCGAGCAGCTGCTCAGCTTCCTCGGCGCTTACCGCTCTGCCGGGGAGACCGTACGGCTGCGCTGGTCGAGCCCCGAGCACATGAGCCTCATCCGCTTCGATCCCGCGCGGCAGTACGACGGCCGGATCTCGCGGCGCTGCAGCCTCCCGCCCGGCTGCTAGCACTCAGGGGGCTCCGCCGGACAGGTGGCGCACCAGCGCCTGGATGGCGTCGGTGTAGACGGCGTAGCGGGCCCGGAGCGGCGCCGCGGGCCAGTCCGGCGGGACGAGCGGCTCGGGCAGGAGCGGATCGGTGCGGAGGAAGCTGAC
>JAUZEY010000319.1 GCA_030838785.1 Actinomycetota bacterium
GTCACCTTGCCGAGGACGACTTCCGGGGGCTCCTGGCCGATGAGCTCCTGCAGCGCCTTGGCCAGCACCCAGGCGAGCCCCCCACCGAGAAGCAGGAGGCGGGCCAGGCGAGGCCGGTGGCCGAGCAGGGCGATCAGTGCGAACGCCGGCACGGCGGCCAGCGCGCCGAGTTGCATGACACCGATGAGCGGCGCGGCGAACGCCGCCGGGAGCTCGTTGACGAGCCGGAAGGCATTGATCTCGACGACGCCCGGTTCCGCGCCCCGCACCACCACGACCGCAGCCGCCAGACACGCCAGCGCCAGGGCCAGCCGGACGGCGTCCGACAGGTGCCGCCGGTTGCGGGCGTCCGGCACGGTCATCTCAGGGTGAGGGCGATGAAGTCCCGTTGGTCGGACTGGAGGTAGCGGGTCGCCGGTCGGGTCATGTCGGCTTGGCCGTCGACGAGGGGGATGGGTTGACGGCTCGGCAACGCTGAACCGTTCCAGGCGACGCTCATCACCGTCCTTCCGGGTGCCGTCGAGGGGAGCCGACACCTCCAAGCGCATCGTAAGAGCGGCGCCATCTCCCGACGCTCTACGCAGAGTCAACTGACGGCAAAGGAGCGCCGCTCGCTGTGCCGTGAGCCCGGGCGAAAGGTGTCACGGGCACGGATCGGCGCCCAGGGCCTGGGTGACGCGGGTGGACCCGACGGGCAAATGGCGCAATACGGTCCACCCGTCGGGGTCCGCGGCCGCGCACCCGGGGTTCGGCACGGCCCAGTGGGTCGAGGCCCGCACCCGCACGACGACGTCACCGGGGCCGGACACGTCCACGGTGAAGCTGTCCGGTGCGATCTGGCCGAGCGTGGCGGGGCCGCTGATGAGTCCGGGGCTGGCGTCGTAGCGCCAGACCTGCCAGTCGTTCGACTGCCAGACCGGCGAAAGGTAGGGCAGCCCGCCGTCGAGCAACTGCGCCTCGGCGACGGCGGAGGAGTCGAGCGGGGCGCGGGCCAGCGCGACGAAGCGGACACCCAGGTTGGACAGCCACTGCTGGTAGGAGGTGGCGTCGAGCGTGCCGTCGTAGAAGATCGGGTTGAAGCTCATGTCGAGCTGGCGTTCCCAGCCGCGGGCCAGTGACTGCGTGTCACCGACGTAGACCGATTCCCAATGGTGGTCGGTGACCGGGATCTCGATCCGGCTCGGCCCGCCGGGCTGGCTGCGAAGGAACGCCAGGAGCGGCGCGTAGTAGCTGGCGCTGGTCGACTCGTCGCGGCCGGCGAGGGCGATCCCGTCGAACGCCGGATACCACTGCCACACCAGGAGCGGCAACGCCACCGCGACGAGCAGCCGTCGACGGGCGGGCCACAGCACACAGGCCAGGATCGGGCCGGCGCCGTACTGGGCCAACCGGGTGATGTTCCCGCCCAACGGGTTGGCGACGACGAAATCGACGACGCACGCCAGGGCGTACAGGAGCGTGGCCCACCGGAGGACGACCTGATTCCGGGGCAATACGACCACGACGACGAGACAGGCCAGCAGGGTTTCAGCCAGCAGCTTCCCCTCGAAGGGAAAGACCCCCCCGGTCGGAAAGAGCACGGCGACCAGGGCCAACGGCGCGATCGTGGCCGCCAGCACCCAGGCCATCACGGACCACCGGGCCCGGCGTCGGCTTCCCCAGGCCACGGTGGCCACGATCACGAAGACGCCCGCCACCGGGCTGGCCAGCGAGCACAGCAACGCCGATGCCGCCGCCGGCCAGGGCCGTCGGCGTTGCAGACCGAGCAGGGCCCCGAGCCCGAACATGACGCCGAGGAAGAAGGCCACCCGTCCCACCGCAAGGTTGGTCACGGTGGACGTGGCGAAGAACAACACGCCGGCGGCGGCCGACGAGCCGAAGTGGGAACGCAGGAGACGGTCGACCAGGAACGCGCTGACCATCGACGTCACGACGGCGACGGCCAGCGGCCCCATGATCGCCCCCAGCACCGGCGTCAGCACGCTGTAGTCCAGGGTGGCGTGACCACCGAACCACAGGTTGTTCCACAACACGAACCCGTGGTCGCGGAACAGGTCGGCCCGGAACACCTGGGCGGCCAGATCGGCGCCGCGCCATCGGCACAGCACCGCCAGCAGCGACAACGACCCGGCCACGGACACCGCCAGGAGCGGCCAGCGCGGCTTACGGCCCGGTTCGACGACGACAACGTCGACCGCCGGCGTTGCCATTGTCATGGCGCCAGTCTGGACCTAGGCGCTGAAAGCCTTCTACCAGGACCCTGTCAATGTGCTGTCAAAGAAATCTCAGCGGGACGCGGGCGTTGCCGGGCGCAGGGCGACGATGGAGCCGATATGGCCGATCTGGCCGCCGCCCACCTCGGGCCGGGCCGTCCGGCTGCCCGTCGAGCCGGAGCCGGTGAAGAGCAGGTCCGAGGACTCGGTGGACGGATGCACGTCGCGTTCGGTGCGTTCCGAGAATCCGCCCGGCGGAGTGATCGGGTTCGGCGTGGGTCCTTCGACGGTAGCGAACATCACCAGCCGCGTCGGGCTGACGGCTCCCACCGGCATCGACGGGACGACGATGGCGGCGCTCCCACCGGCCGCGGCGTGCCCGGCGCTGGCCACGATCGGATCGGCCGTGTCGACATGGCGGTAGGCGAGGACGGCGCCGTTGGCCGCGCTGTCGCCGACCTTCCACACGTAGCGGGACGGCTCGGAGGGGCCCGCCACCCGGTAGTAGAGCCACAGCCAGACGTCGTGGTCGGCCTTGTCCTGGCGGATCAGCTTCCAGCCCGACGGCGCGGCGGCCGCTCCCACCTCGTGCTCGGCCACACCGGCGACCAGAACGTCGCCCGGCGAGGTGCCGGCCGGGCGGGGCAGCACCAGGCTCCCGTTCACCACCTTGCCGCCAGTGGCGCCACCGACGAACGCAGGGTCGCTCGACGCCGCCCGGGCGGGCACGGCCGTGGCCCCGGCGACCACCAGCAGCGCAGCGAGGCCGGCGCCCAAGGACGCCATCGTTCCCGGCTTCGTCCGTCGCATCGCTCCGTCCTTCCTGCGGCAGGGCAAACATCGACAGCAACAACAGCCTCATCAGTCTCAGGAGAGGATAGCTCCCCGGCCCACCGCAGGTCCGGTCGACCCGAGACGAGATTCACCGCCGACGGGGGCGGGTAGCGGGTGGCCATATGGAGTTGAAGCAGGTTCTGGTCGGTCTCGATGAGTCAGAGGCGGCGGCGGCCGCCGCTCGCTGGGCGGCTGAAGCGGTGCGGGGGTCGGGCGGTGAGGTGGTGGCCGTCTACGGCCTCGATACGTCGGTGCCCCGGCTGGCGGCCGACTCCCTCCTCAGCGGCCTCGGGGTGCCGCCTGCGGACATCCACAACTGGAAGGAGGAGTTCCGCCATCTCCTCGAGGACCGGTGGTCGCAGCCATTGCGCGACGCCGGCGTGCCGTTCCGCACCATGGTGGTGGAGGGCGACCCCGTCCATGCGCTGCTGCGGGCCGCCCGGGACAACGACGTGGACCTCATCGTCGTCGGGCACGAGGGAGGCACGACGTTCCTCCACCGGCTCTTCAAGCGGTTGAGCGACGAGCTGATCGACCATGCCACCCGGCCGGTCGTCGTCGTGCCGTTCCACCGGTCGGGCCAAGCGTGACCGTAATCCGGTAGCCGCGGCCTCGATCAGAGCGGCGGCCGGTGCCGGAGGGCGGCCTCGGTGCCGTGGAGGTGGCGGGCGACCGTTTCCAGCGCCGCCGGCCGGTCACCGGCGGCGATCGCCGCCGCCAGCTCGGCGTGCTCGTCGAGGATGCGGTCGATCCGGCCGGGGTCGCGGGCCAGCGCGCTCACGCCCATCCGGAGCTGACGGTCGCGCAGCGAGGCGTAGAGGTCGACGAGGACCTGGTTGCCGGTGGCCGCCACCAGCAGACCGTGGAAGTCGCGGTCGGCCTCCGTGAAGGGCTCGGGTGACTTCCGCAGCTTCCGCTGCCTGGCCAGGGTCTCGCCGAGGCGAGCGCCGACATCGGCGTGGGCGCCGGAGCCGATGACCTTCTCGACCGCGAACCGCTCCACCAGGGCCCGGGTCTCCATCACGTCGTCCACCTCCCGGGACGACACCGGGACGACGAGGGCGCCCCGCTTCGGGTAGAGCCGCAGCAGGCCCTCGGCCTGCAGCCGGAGGAATGCTTCCCGCACCGGCGTCCGGGACACGCCGACCGCCGCCGACACGTCCCCCTCGGTGATCAGGGACCCGCCCGGATATGTGCCGTCGAGCACCTTGGCCTTCGTGTGCGTGTAAGCGCGGTCGGTGGCGGTCACGGGCTGATCCTCCCCGACTCCGGTTTCCACTTGCAATGGGGACGAGATAGATACATAATAGATGCAACATGAACCGTGAGGAGGCAGCCATGACGTCAACCCTCATCCCCACCACCGAAGCTCCCGCCGGCGGCGGTCTGGCGGTCGGCCTCGCCGACGAGGACTGGACCGGGGACGCCCGCTTCTTCGAGTACCACCAGGCCGTCGACCCGGTCGGGTCCGGGGCGACGCCGCCGGTCCCGCTGCGGCGCTTCTCGGCCGTGGCCGGCGGCACGACGGGCGTGGTCCCGCTCGACCTGTCCGCCGACCTGGGGACGCCGTGGCCGGCCACCAGCCCCGCCTTGCTGGCCAGCTTCGTCACCGTGGCCGCCGGGGACCGCCTCCCCCTGGCGCCGGTGGCCACCAGCGAGCTGTACTTCGTCCTCCGGGGCCGCGGCCGCACGGTCATCGACCGCGGCGTGATCGAGTGGGAGGAAGGCGACGTCGTCGTCCTCCCGGCCGGGGCCGGCGCCGTCCACGAGGCCACGGCTGACGCCACGCTCTACCACGTCAGCGACGCCCCCCTCCTCGCCTACCTCGGGGTGCGGCCGGCACAGGCCCGGTTCGCCCCCACCCGCTTCGGGCATGCCCGGCTGGCCGAGGAGCTCGCCCGGGTGGCGTCGGCCCCCGACGCCGCCACCCGCAACCGGGTCTCCGTCCTGCTCGGCACGGCACAGCAGACCCAGACCCTCACGGTCACCCACACGCTGTGGGCCATGCTCGGCCTCGTCCCGGCCGGTGCCGTGCAGCGTCCCCACCGTCACCAGTCCGTGGCCCTCGATCTCGTGGTCGACTGCCGGCCGGGCTGCTACACGCTCCTGGGTCACGACATCGACCCCGGCAACGGCGCCATCGTCGACGCCGTCCGGGTGGACTGGGAGCCGGGCGCGGCGTTCGTGACCCCGCCCGGGATGTGGCACTCCCACCACAACGAATCCGGCCGGCCGGCCCGCATCCTGCCGATCCAGGACGCCGGCCTGCACACCTACCTCCGCAGCCTCGACATCCGCTTCCAGCGCTGAGAAGAAGGCCCGGCGCCCGAACACCCGCTCAGCGGGACGGGCGGCGGGACTTCGCCAGCGGCGACGGGAACCGGGCCGCGATGCGGGCCCCGCCGAGCCAGGCGGTGAGGCGGGCGGCCTCGGCGTCGAGCGCGGCCGTCGCCTCGGCGCCGACGTCCTCCAGCCGGTGGACGGCGACGTCGCCGGAGTCCGTCTGGTGCCAGTCCCCCACCACCCGCCCGTCCCACCAGGCGGTGGCGCCGGCGTTCCCGTTGGAGTCGAACACCTGCGGGCGGTGCGGTCCGAGGTACCACTCCCGTTCGAACCAGCCCATCGTCGAGGGGTCGAGGCCGGGCAGGAGGGCGGCGTAGGGCGCCACCGGACCGACGGGGTCGAGATCGTCGGGGAGGACGACGCCGGGCCGGCCGTCGATGTCGACCTCCACCGCCCCGACGTCGGCCAGCGCCGCCCGGACGGCGGTCATGGTCGATCCCAGCCACCACTTGAGGTCCTCCACCGTGGCCGGCCCGAAGGCGCGCAGCCAGCGGCGGACCAACTCCGCCCTCGCCTCCCGCTCCGGCGGGACGGGCGGGTCCTGGCCGAGCCAGTCGGCCGTCCGGGCCCACGTCGGACGGGAGACGGCCCAGCCGCCCTGGTTCGAGGCCCGCAGGACGCGGCCTCCGGCCGACAGGGTGGTGAGGACCCGGGGGGCGAGGGCCATGTCGCCGCCGTAGCTCTTGTCGAGGGCGTAGGGAATCGTGACGTCGAGGATCGGATCGGCTTTGCGCAGCTGGGCCGAGGTGGCCTCCCCCATCTCCGCCAGCGCGGCCAGCGCCGCAGCCTGCGCCTCCTTCACCCACCGGGCGCCGTCGGCGGCGAGACCGTGCCGCTCGACGTCCTTGGCCAGCCGGCGCTCCTCCTGGTCGGCCACCCGCCGGCTGGCCGCGGCCTGCACGACGGGCAGGAGCTCCCTACGCAGTACGAATAGCGTGCGGCGCATGGCGAGGTGCTTCACCAGGGTGCGGTCGGTGTACAGCGGCCGGTCGACCTCGTCGCGCTGCAGGCCCTCGACCCGGGCCCAGGCCGAGAGGTACACGGTGGCCGGGTCGGTGGCATGGAGGCAGACCACCCCGTCGGTGGCGTCGAGCACGCCGGTCGCCCGGTGGGCCGGCGAGAGATGGTGCCGCACCGCCAGCCGGGCCCGGCGCTCGGTGCCGTCGAACGTCCGCATCGCCGCCATCCTGGCACCGCCCGGCCAGGACCTCGGACGGCGCGCGGGGCCAGAGTTCTTGTTGAGGTTCACCTGTGGAGTAGCCCGGGGTCACTGACCCGTCATTCCCGGTACATCTCGACCTCTTAGCTTCCGGCCCGTCCCCGGAACCGAGGCGGGAGGAGAACCCGTGGGTCGTCGCCGGGCGGGCCGGCTCGCTCTCGGCCTGGCCATCAGCATCGTGGCTGCTGCCGCGCCGGCGGGGGCCGCCGGGCGCGACCAGCCCTGCGGCTGGCGCCCGGTGCCGCCCAAGGCCTGGGACCACGTCATCTGGATCTGGATGGAGAACCACACCTACCACCAGGTGATCGACCAGCGGTCGGCCCCCTTCACCACTGGGCTGGCCCGGCGGTGCGCCTCTGCCAGCCGATACTCGGCCGTCGGGGCCCCCTCGCTGCCGAACTACATCGCCGCCACGTCGGGGGACACCCACGGCATCCACGACGACGCCCCCCCGGACGCCCACCGGCTCAGCGCCGACAACCTGTTCCGGCAGGTGCGGAGATCCGGCCGGGTATCACGCACCTACGCCGAGAGCATGCCGGGGCCGTGCGCCCTGAACACGACCGGCCGCTACGCCGTGAAGCACAACCCGGCCGCCTACTACGTGGGCGAGAACGACCGGTCGGCCTGCCGGAAGGACAACCTTCCCCTCGACAACTCGGCCGGGCAACTGCGCTGGGACATCGACCACTGGTCGCTGCCCACGTTCGTGGTCGTCGTCCCGAATCTGTGTGACGACACCCACGACTGCGACGTCGGGGCCGGGGACCGCTGGCTCGGGTCGTGGATGCCCCGGCTGTGGACCAGCGACCTCTACCGGGACGGGAAGACGGCGGTGTTCGTCGTCTGGGACGAGCCCACGCCGATGCCGAACATCGTGATGAGCCCCAGCACTCCCTCCGGCCTGCGGGTCGGGGAGGCCTTCGACCACTACTCCCTGTTGCGCACCACCGAAGAGATGCTGGGCCTGGCGCACCTCGGCCGGGCGGGCGGCGCCCGGAGCATGCGCGGTCCGTTCCGGCTCTGACCGGCCTCGATCCGGGGCACAATGCTCGTGCCCGTACCCCCCAGCACAGGAGGACCGCCGTGAGCCCGGTCAAGCCGATCCCCGCCGGTTACCCCCAGATCACCCCCTACCTGATCGTCGACGGGGCCGACCGGGCGATCGACTACTACAAGCAGGTCTTCGGGTTCACCGAGCGGATGCGGATGGACGCCCCCGAGGGCCGCGTCGGCCACTGCGAGCTGGCGCTCGGTGATTCGATGATCATGCTGGCCGACGCCTTCCCGGAGATGGGCATCCTCGCCCCGGCCGAGACGGGCGGGTCGCCCGTCACGATCAGTGTCTACGTCGAGGACGTCGACGCCGTCTTCGACAAGGCCGTCCAACTCGGCGCCAAGCCGCTGCGACCGGTGGAGAACCAGTTCTACGGCGACCGCTCCGGCCAGCTCGAGGACCCGTTCGGGCACCGCTGGAGCGTGGCCTCCCACGTGGAGGACGTGGCACCCGACGAGATGGCCGCCCGGGTACGGGCCCAGCACGGCGAGTAGGCCCGACCAAGCATCGCCCGTCGTCAGTGCCCGACGAGCTTGACGGTTCTCGACCGGCAGTCGTTGGCGGGGATCTGGTCGGCTACCCCATCCCCGTTTTCGACACAGACCCGAACGCTGAACCGGGTGCGTCCCGCCGTGCGGGGGGGGAGCATGGACGAAGACCTTCGTGATGAGTCCCTGTCCCACCGGCTACCCGCCAACCGAATCCCTGCGCCGCCTCCCCGCCCTCCCCGGTTTCGCCCAATACGGGAGCGCCGTGATCACCACGTCTCCCGGAGCGGGGCCGCCGCTCCCCCACCGGCCCGGTCGTTCTGTCCTCCAGCAAGGGACAGTCGCCCTTTAATAGGGTACAGTAGGGCCGATGGATATGGGGCGGCCGGCGGGAGTGATCATGCCTCCGGGAACGGAGGCCGTGCTGCGCGCGCTGATCGGCACCGACGCGCCGCTCGGGGTGCGCGAGGTGGCCCGTGTGGCCGGGGTGTCGGCGAATCGGGCCAGCCAAGTGCTCTCCGACTTGACCCGACAGGGGCTGGTCCTGGTGGAGGAGCACGGGTCGGGCCGTCTCTGCCGGCTCAACCGCGCCCACCTGGCCGCCGCCCCACTGATGGCGCTGGTCGGGTTGCGGGGCCGGATGATCGAATTCCTCCGCCAGGACGTTCAGACGTGGCGTCCCGGAGCGGTGCATGCGTCGTTGTTCGGATCGGCTGCCCGAGGCGACGGCACCACGGCGAGCGACCTCGACCTCCTCGTCTTGCGGCCCGACCCCCGCAATGACGATGACGACGAGGCGTGGGAGGAGCAGCTGTTCGAGAGCGGGGAACGGATCCTCGCCGCCGCCGGCAACCGGGCCGCCTGGTTCGTCACCACCCCGGTCGACCTGCGCCGGGCCGTCCAAGCCGGCGAGCCGATCATCGGCGAGTGGCGCCGCGACGGGATCCACCTGGCCGGCCGGCGTCTCGAAGCGGTGCTCCGGGCGGCGGCGTGACCCGCCAGGCGCCCTGCGGGCCGGCAGACGCGGCCCGCAAGGCCCGGCTCGCCCGGGCCTACCTCGACCTCGCCGAACAGGCCGCCGGACAGGACAGGGACGAGACCCGCAACGCCGCCGCCGGCAACGCCGTTCTCGCCGCCATCGCCGCCTCCGACGCCCTTACCTGCCTCCGCCTCGGACGGCACAGCCGCGGCCAGGGCCACACCGAAGCCGCCGCCCTGCTCCGAACCATCCAGCCCGACGGTCCCCGCCACGCCAAAGACCTCGCCACCGCCGTGACCGTCAAAGACGCCGCCCACTACGGCAGCGTCTTCGTCACCGCCACCACCCTCAAAACCACCCTCCGGGCCGCGACCCGGCTCGTCGACGCAGCCGAACGAGCCACCGCGGGCTGAGCGGCGCTCGCCGCAAACTCGGATCAGCTTGGCTTTCGGTCCGATGGTGCGCCTCCTTTCCACGGCACCGGGACGAGATTCGGGTGTGCCCGGTCGCGCTCAGCGGGCTTCACGGCTGAGGTAGCCTCCGGCCCGGCATATAGACGTTGGCGTGTTCGGGAGTGCGTGATGCCCTATACCGTGGATTTCAACACCATCTCGACCGTCGGTCTGGAGTCGTCGCCGGTCGCGGCCTCGCTCGCTGGTCTGCGGGCGAACGAGGCCCGCTACTTCAAGAACAAGTATGACCACGTCTTCACGGTGGAGCCTGCGAGCAACGCCGAGACGACCATCGACTGGGTGCATCGGATCATCAAGGAAGAACGCGACATCGTGATCTCGTCCCGCCCTCTCGAGGCTACGGCCTTCCAGGTCGAGAACATCCGAATGGCCTATGTCTTTTACGAGAGCGGTCTGTCCATCAACGTGATGTACACCGTCGACGGCCCCAAGAAGCGGGCGGTCGGGTTCAAGCTCTCCGAAGGGATGGATGTCCCGGCGGAGCTCGCCTCGCGGTTCAAGTTCGCGACCCAGAAATCAAAGCTGGCCGGAACCATTCGCGGTTCCTACTTCGTGCTCAAGCACGAGTACTAGACGCTGACCGGCAACATCCGAGTACGCTGCGCGGCCGTGCCAGCGTGGAAGGCCATCGAGCAGGCGGAGCCAGAGTTCGCCAGGCGGGTCCGGACGCTGTTCGACGCCGGTCGACACAAGACGATCGCGACGCGGCGCGCCGACGGCTCGCCCCGCATCTCGGGCATCGAGTGCGAGTTCACAGACGGCGATCTCCGCTTCGGTTCGATGACGGGCGCGCGCAAGGGGGCGGACCTCATGCGGGATCCCCGCTTCGCCGTACACGGCCCGACCTTCCACCCTGAGGACGGCAAGGAGAACGACTGGCCGGGCGAGGCGAAGATCGCCGGACGAGCCATCCCCGCCGGCCCCGTGAAAACGGAGGAGACGAGCGAGCAACCTGACGGGGAGATGTTCATCGCGGATATCACCGAGGTCGTCATCACTGGACTCAACGCCGGGGCCACCAGACTCGTCATCGAGTCATGGACCCCTGAGCGAGGACTACGAAAGGTCGAGCGGGACTAGCAGGCGGGTCCGCTCGTCGATGCCGCCGGCCGGGCCATGCTCACCAGCGACCGCCCTCGACGAGCCGGGCCAGCTTGTCGACGGCCATGCTCCAGCCCAACTCGTTGTCGGCCGCCGGCACCCCACGTTCCCTCCCTACCGGTCCGCCACTGCGATGCGGCCGTTGCCGAGCGAGCGCTGATTCTTCACCTGCAGGCCGAGGTCGCCGGCGATCGTCAGGAGATCGCGGTCCTCCCCTACGGCGAAGCCGTGGCTGGCCAACAGCCTGCCCATGGCGCCGGGCGTCCAGGACGAGCGGCGGGGTTCGTGGGCCAGCGGGTCGCGCCGGCGGGCGGTGAGCGCCAGGCCCCTCGCCACGAGGCGGCCGAGCGTCCCGATCAACGCCGGGGCCTGGTAGTTGACGACGAGGCGGCTCCCGGGCCCGGACCGGCCGCTCACCACTCGCATCGTCGCCTCGACCTCCGCCCGGGTGAGATAGGGCACGACACCCTCCCAGATCCACGTCGTCGCCACCGACTCCCGGTGGCCGGCCGCAGCCAGCGCGACGTCGAGCCGGTCCCGGGTGAAGTCGACCGGGACGAACCGAACCGATCCGGTCGGCGGCGGCGGTCCCTGCATCCGATCCTGCTTGTCCCGCTGCGACGCGGGATGGTCGACCTCGAAGACGTCGGTCTTGGCCAGCTCTTCCATCCTCCAGGCCCGACCGTCGAGCCCGGCGCCCAGGATCACCAGCTGCGGAGCCCCCCGCTCCCGCAGCGCGTCGTCGATCCCGACCGTGCGGGGCACCATGACCTCGGCGCTCGCCCGCACCATCTCGAACTCGACGCGATCGCCCCACCCCCGCGGCGCGACCCCGCTCCGGACCTGGTCGACGGCCCCGCGCTCGTCGTCACGCAGCAGGGCCATCGCCGTCGGGTCGTCGAACCGGCCGACGGCCATCCGCCCCTGGGCGACCGCCCGCCCCTGACAGACGAGCACGGCGGTGCGGCTGGCCTCGGCGATCTCCAATGCTTGCCCCCGTCTCCCTGACTACCCGTCCTCGGCCTCGCCCATCTCCCGGAGGGCCCGGGCGAGGGCGGCCCGGAGCCGGCGGGCGGTCGCCGGAGCCAGATGGGCGACCAATCCTGCGCCCGGGCTCCCGACCTCCTCCACGGTGAGTTCGACGCGTAGCCCATCGCATTCGTCGCAGTCGTCGAGGAGCGCGACGGTCCACGCCAGCTGAGCCCGCTCAGGGTCTTCCGCCGGATGGTCGTCACGGCCGTAGTCCGCCAGTTTCCTCATGGTGCTAAGGCCGGAACGGCGGAGCTTCGCCCCAGCCCCATCGGGGCACTGGCGCGTGCTCCACGACATCGGCGTTCGGCTGCGAGTTCCCGAGCGCCAAGCGTGTTCCCCATTCGAGATATGCGACGAGCGCGG
>JAUZEY010000320.1 GCA_030838785.1 Actinomycetota bacterium
GGGCGGCCAGGGCGGCGTGGGGGTTGGTCGCCTTCGAGTCGTCGACGAAGGTCACGCCCCCACTTTGGCCTACCGGGGTCACTCGGTGGGGGAGCCCCGCGAACGAGCGGAGAACGGAGCGCAGCGCATCGTCGCCGACGCCGAGATCGGCGGCGGCGGCCGCCGCCGCCAGCGCATTGGCGATGTCGTGCGGCCCGGCCCGGGCCAGCTCGGCGGCGGGCATCAACGGCCGACCGCCGGGATGGCACAGCGTTCCGGCGTCGACCGTCCAGGCCGCGCCGTCCGGCTGGAGGGTGAAGGCCACCGAGCGGGCCGGGGCCGTGCTCGCCACCTCGGCCACGGCGCCGTCGTCGGCGTTGAAGACGAGGAGGTCGTCGCCGGCCTGATTGGCGAAGATCCGGGCCTTGGCCGCCACGTACTCCTTGAAGCTCGGGTGCCAGTCGAGGTGGTCCTCGGCCACGTTGAGGAACACGGCCACCCTCGGCCGGAACATCTCGGTGAAGCGCAGCTGGAAGGACGAGACCTCGGCCACCACGACGTCGACGTCGTCGTGGACGGCGTCGAACAGCGGGCGGCCGATGTTCCCGGCCGCCACCGCCCGCCGTCCTCCGGCGCCGAGCATGGCGGCGATGAGCGTGGTGACGGTGGTCTTCCCGTTGGTGCCGGTCACAGCCACCACCGGGACGCCGCGCCGGGCGGCGGCCGCCCCGGCCAGCTCGATCTCCGACCGCAGCGGCACACCGGCCCGCCCGGCCAGGCCGTAGACGGGATGGGCCTCGGGGACGCCGGGGCTCGGCACGACCAGCTCGGCGGCGGCGACGAGGCCGGCCAGCTCGTCGGCCGTGGGGGCGCCGACCACGCGCACGCCCCGGGCGGCGAGGGCCTCGGCCCGTTCCGCGAACCGGGGTGCGGCCGGGTTGTCGTCCACGACCGTCACCGGACCGTCGGCCGCGAGGCGGGCGGCCACCGCCTCCCCCGTCACGCCGAGCCCCACGACGAGGATCACCGGTGGCTCAATCGAGGGCGCCGGGGATGCGGATGAAGTCGGCGTAGAACAGGCCGAGCCCGAAGGCCACGAACAGGCCGGCGATGAGCCAGAACCTCACGATGACGGTGAACTCCGGCCAGCCGGCCAGCTCGAAGTGGTGGTGGATGGGCGCCATCCGGAACACCCGGCGTTTGAAGCCCCGGAACGAGATGATCTGGATGACGACGGACAGCGTCTCCAGCACGAACAGGCCGCCCAGGATCGGGAGCAGCAGTTGGGTGCGGGTGAGCAGGGCCAGCCCCGCCAGCCCGCCGCCGAGGGCCAGCGAGCCGGTGTCGCCCATGAAGATGCGGGCCGGGGCGGCGTTCCACCACAGGAAGCCGGCGCAGGCGCCGAGCATCGACGCCGCCACCACCGCCGTGTCGATGGCCTCCTCGGGCGACACCCCGTAGATGGCCCCGTGGCGGCCCTGCCAGAAGGCGATGATCACGAAGGCGGCGGCCACGAAGGCGGCCGATCCCGAGGCCAGGCCGTCGAGGCCGTCGGTCAGGTTCACGGCGTTGGCCGAGGCGATGATGATGAGGACGGCCCAGACCCCCCAGCCCCATCCGCCCAGGTCGACACCGGTGGCCCGGGCGAAGGCGAGCTTGGTGGAGATGTCCACCCAGTGGATGCAGAGCACGGTGAAGCCCACGGCCACGAAGAGCTGGCCGGCCGACTTGGCCCTCTTGTTGAGGCCGAGGTTGCGCTGGAAGCGGATGCCGAGGTAGTCGTCGACGAAGCCGACGAGGGCGCAGCCCACGATGAGGGCCATGAGGCAGACCCCGCTGCGCTGGAACCCCTGGCTGCCGGGCCGCAGGTCGCCGACGACGTAGCCGGCCAGCGCCGCTCCGACGATGGCCAGGCCGCCCATCGTCGGCGTGCCGGCCTTGGTGGCGTGCCCGCTCGGCCCGTCCTCCCGTATGAGCTGCCCGATGTTGCGGGCCCGCAGCACCCGGATGAGCAGCGGCGTCCCGACCAGGGAAAGGATGAGAGAGGTGGCCGCCGCCAGCAGCAGCGCGATCACCGGGCTGCCCCCCGCTGCTCCCGCCGCGGTTGTCGGGGGGACATCCCCCGTCCCCCGGGCTCCGGATCGTCCACCCGGGGCACCGGCAGGTCGAGGAGCTGCGCCGCCAGCCGCTCCAGCCCCGCCATCCGGCTGGCCTTGACGAGCACGGCGTCGCCGGCCCGCAGGCGCGCCGCCAACTCCGCCAGTGCGCCCTGCGGCCCGTCGACGAGGACCGCTTCGGCGCCGGCCTCCCGGGCACCGTCGGCGAGCGCGGCCATCGCCGACGACATTGGGCCACCCGGCCCCCCGGTGACGCCGGGGCCGGAGACGGCCACCGCCAGGACGGCCTCCACGCCGGCGGCGGCGGCGAGGCGTCCGAGACGGCGGTGCTCCTCCTCGGCGTGGGGACCGAGCTCGGCCATCGGGCCGAGGACGGCGTAGCGGCGGCCGCCCCCTCCGCCGAGCGCGGCCAGCGCGTCGAGGGCGGCGGCCATCGAGGTCGGGTTGGCGTTGTAGGAATCGTTCAGGACGACGAGGCCGGCGGGGGTGCGGCGGAGGTCCATCCGCAGCGGCGAGCCGACGGCGCCGGCCAGGCCGCCCACGGCCGCCTCGAGCCCGACGCCGATCGCGCCGGCCACGGCCACGGCCAGGGCGGCGTTGCCGGCCTGGTGGGCGCCCCGCACCGGGAGCGGCGGCACGTCGACCGATCCCCAGGGGGTCTCGAGACGGAACGCCGGGTGGAGGTCGCCGTCGAGGCGCACACCGCTCACCCGGACGTCGGCCCCGGCCGAGGCACCGGCCGTGACGACGGCGGCGGCCGTCCGCGACCGCAGCCCGGGCGTCATGTCGTCGTCGGCGTTGAGGACGGCGTGGCCGCCGGCGGGGAGCGCTTCGAGGAGCTCACCCTTGGCCCGGGCCACCTCCTCCCGGCTGCCGAAGAACTCGGCGTGGGCCATCCCGATGTTGGTGATCACCCCGACGGTCGGACGGGCCACGGCGCACAGGGTGGCGATGTGCCCCATCCCCCGGGCGCCCATCTCGGCCACCACCGCCACGGCGCCGGCGGGGGCCGACAGGAGCGTGAGCGGCACGCCGATCTCGTTGTTGAACGACACCGCGCTGGCCCCGACCGGGCCGGCCGGCGCGAGGGCGGCGGCGGTGAGGTCCTTGGTCGACGTCTTGCCGGTGCTGCCGGTGATGCCGACCACCGGCACGCCGGCCAGCCGGTCCCGGGCGGAAGCGCCGAGGGCGGTGAGAGCGGCGGCGGTGTCGTCGACCAGCACGAGCCCGACGCCCTCCACCACCCTTGACACCAGCGCGCCCGCCGCGCCCCGGTCGAGGGCGTCGGCGACGAAGGCGTGGCCGTCGCGCTCGGCGAGCAGCGCCACGAACAGCGCGCCGGGCGCCAGCGTCCGGGTGTCGATGGAATAGGAGGAGGCGGCGACGTCGGGGTCGCCGCCCAAAATCTGGCCGCCGGTCGCCCCGGCGATCTCCGCCAGCGTCAGCCTCACCCGGCCGCCCCGCCGCCCGCACCCGCCGGCCCCGCCTTCTCCGCCGCGCTCGCCGTGCCGGCCGTCTCCCTGGCGCCCGCCGCCCGGGTCGACCAGCCGAGCCGGGCGAGCTCCTCCCGGGCCACGACCCGGTCGTCGAACGGAACCGTGACGCCCCCGGCCGTCTGGCCCGACTCGTGGCCCTTCCCGGCCACGACCACGACGTCGCCCGGCGCCCGGCCGGCCAGGGCCTCCCGGATGGCCAGCCGGCGGTCGGCCACGACAATTGGATTCGCGCCGGACGGGATGCCGGCCACGACCTCCTCGATGATGGCCATCGGCTCCTCGGACCGGGGGTTG
>JAUZEY010000332.1 GCA_030838785.1 Actinomycetota bacterium
AACCGGATCGACGAGGTCATCGTCTTCCACGAGCTGTCCAAGGCCGAGGTCACCGAGATCGTCGACCTGATGATGAAGCGGGTCGTCGGCCAGCTCGAGAGCCAGGGCATCAACCTGGATCTCACTCCGGCGGCGAAGGAGCTCCTGTCCCGTAAGGGCTACGACCCGACACTGGGGGCCCGGCCGCTGCGGCGGGCCATCCAGCGCCTGCTCGAGGACCCGCTGTCCGAGCGGATCCTCTGGAAGGAGTTCCGGGCCGGCGAAACGGTCCTCGTCGACGTCGAGGACGATGCCATCACATTCCGGTCAATTGAAGGGATCGAGCCCCCTTCCGTCGAACTCGCTGGCAGCGGCTCCGAGGGATAGTTCGTACCTTCCGTACCCCTCAACATCTCGAAGGAGAGCCCGGCGGGTCGCCGGGCTCTTCTCGTTGAGGACCGACTGATCGCGGCGCCGCTCCCGGTCTCGTTTTCGTTACCGGGCAAGGGTGCTGGTCGAAAGGGAGGTCGGTCAGGATGCTGCGCAGGTGGATCGTAGGGGTACTGGTGCTGTCGCTCGCCCCGGTGGCGATGTCGCTCAGCTCGACGGCGGGAAGCTCGGGGATCCTCGGGCGCTACATCGTCGTCCTCAAGGATTCGGCCAACGCCGACGCCGTCGCCGGACGGGCGTCGACCCTCGGTGCCACGGTCAACTCGCTCTTCGGATCGATCAACACGCTGGTCGTGTCGCTACCGCTGCTGCGCCTCGGGAGCCTCCAGCAGGACCCCCGCGTCGCCTTCGTGACCCCCGACCGGCCTGTGCGCCTGCTGGATGCTGCGCCGCTTGCTGATGGCGCCGGCACCACCGGTGGCGTCCCCAGCGGCGTGATGCGGATCGGCGCCGCCCCGGTGGCGAACGTGGCCGGCCCGGCCAAGAAGGCGGCCGTGGCCATCGTCGACACCGGGATCATGCCCCGGGCCGATCTCAACGTGGTCGGCGGCTATGACTGCGCCAACGACCTTCTCGGCGACCTCCTCGGCGGGGGCGGCGGCGCCACCAAGGACAACAACGGACACGGCACCCACGTGTCGGGCATCGTCGCCGCCAAGGACACCGGCCAGGGTGTGGTCGGCGTCTCGCCGGGGACCCCGCTCTACGCCGTGCGGGTCTTCTCCTCCTTCGGCTCCGGCAGCCTGTCCAACGTGGTCTGCGGCCTCAACTGGGTGGCCGAGCACGCCGCCGCCAACAACATCAAGGTCGTCAACATGAGCCTCGGCGGTACGGGCACCGACGACGGCCACTGCGGCACCACCGACCAGGACGCGTTCCACGCCGCCGTGTGCCGGGTGACCGCCACCGGCGTGACCGTCGTGGTGGCAGCCGGCAACGACGGCGGCGACCTGGCCAAGTCCGTTCCGGCCAACTACGACGAGGTGCTGGCCGTCACGGCCATGGCCGACTTCGACGGCAAGCCCGGCGGCCTGTTCCAGGGGACGTCGACGTGCTCCACCAAGGGCACCGACGACACCGCCGCCACCTTCTCCGACTACGCCGTCCCCGGAGGGCCCGATGTCGCCCACGTGATCGCCGCCCCCGGCGTCTGCATCACGTCGACGTGGAACGACGGCGCCTTCAAGTCGATCTCGGGTACGTCGATGGCCTCGCCGCATGTGGCCGGCCTCGTGGCCCGCTGCATCGACGCCGGCCCCTGCGCCGGCCTGAGTCCGGCCCAGATCATCGCCAAGCTCCGGGCCGACGCCGCCGCCCGCCCCGCCGACCAGGGCTTCCTGGGCGACACGCACAAGCCCGTCGACGGCAAGTACTACGGCAACCTGGCCGACGACCTCGGCTACTGACGCAGACTGCTCGAATCGCCTCAAGGGATCTAAGAGGAGCGCGCCGGTTTCGGGATGATTGAAGGAATTGACCCCCCATCGACGAACATGGGGGGAGCGGTTCGAGAGACAGCCCGAAACCCCGCGCCCGACCTCGGCGCCACCCCACCTGATCCGGACCGCACCGGAGGCCCCCCTTCCGGTTCAGCAGTCGATCAAGGAGGTCGAAGCGATGCTTCGCCGGTGGCTCGTTGCCGCGCTCGCGTTATGCCTCGCCCCTGTGGCGTTGTCGTTCTCTTCCGTGGCCGGGGGTTCCGTACTCGGGACCGGCCGCTACATCGTGGTCCTCAAGGACCCTTCCGCTACCTCGGCCGTCGCCGGTAGGGCGACCGGTCTGGGCGCTACCGTCGACTCCGTCTTCGGCGCGGTCGACAGCCTGGTGGTGTCGCTCCCGCTGGCCCGCCTCGGGCGGCTCCAGCACGATTCCCGGGTGGCGTACGTCACCCCCGACCACCCCGTCCAGCTCCTCGACTCGGCAGCTTCACCAGCCTCCCCCAAGGCAGGCAACGCCAGCGGCACCCTGGCCACGAACCCGGCGGTGCCCACCGGCGTCGCCCGGATCGGCGCCGCCCCGGCGCTGAACCCTGACGGCACGCTTGCCGTCCCGACCGGTCCGGCGAAGAAGGCGGCGGTCGCCCTCCTCGACACCGGGATCATGAACCGGCCCGACCTCAACGTCGTCGGTGGCTACGACTGCTCGCCGGCCCCCGGCTTCCTCGGCGGCCTGTTCGGCGGCGGCGGCGGCGGTGGCGGGGACGGAACGACGACGGACAACAACGGGCACGGCACGCACGTCGCCGGCATCGTGGCCGACAAAGGGATCCCCGGCGTCGTCGGCGTCTCGCCGGGCACCCCGCTCTACGCCGTGCGCGTCTTCGGCGCCGACGGCTCGGGTGACCTCTCGGGTGTGATCTGCGGGCTGAACTGGGTGGCCCAGAACGCCGCGGCGGACAACATCAAGGTCGTCAACATGAGTCTGGGCGGCGTGGGCACCGACGACGGCAGCTGCGGGGCCACGGACCAGGACGCCTTCCACGCCGCGGTCTGCCGGGTGACAGCGGCGGGCGTGACGGTGGTCGCCGCCGCCGGCAACGACGGCGGGGACCTGGCCAAGTCGACGCCGGCCGCCTACGACGAGGTCCTGGCGGTCACCGCCATGGCCGACTTCGACGGGAAGCCGGGCGGCCTGTTCCAGGGGACGTCGCCGTGCTCCACCAAAGGCACCGACGACACCGCGGCCGACTTCTCCGACTACGCCACCCCCGGCTCGGCCGACGCCAACCACACCATCGCCGCCCCCGGTGTCTGCATCACGTCGACGTGGAACGACGGCGCCACGCAGACGATCTCCGGCACGTCGATGGCCTCTCCCCACGTAGCCGGCCTCGTCGCCCGCTGCATCGACGCCGGCCCCTGCGCCGGCCTGACCCCGGCCCAGATCATCACCAAGCTGCGGGCCGACGCCGCCGCCCGCCCCGCCGCCGAAGGCTTCCTGGGCGACACCCACAAGCCGATCGACGGCAAGTACTACGGCGACCTGGCCGACGCCCTCGGCTACTGATCCCTGCCGCTCTACGCCGGGACGCTCGTGCACGCGAGCGTCCCGGCGATCCCGCGAAGGCCTCCTGGAACCCCGTAGCCTCGCCCGGCGTGCGCCGTCGCCTCCCTCGGCGAGTTCTCGCCGGTCTCGCTGTTTCCGTCCTGTTCCTCCTCGGGGGGTGTCGGGTCGATGCCACCGTGGAGGCTCGGGTCCACGAGGGTGGGGGCGGCGTGGTCACGGCCCGGTTCGTGCTTGATCGGGAGGCGGTGGCGGTGCTCGGGGGGACGGTCGGGGAAGGGGTGCAGACGTCGGACCTGGCGAAGGTGGGGTGGGAGATCACGCCCGTCCGGCCGACGTCGGGGGGTGGGGCGGAGGTCGAGGTCACCAAGGCATTCCATCGTCCCGGCGATCTCGGCGTGGTGATCGGCGAGCTGGCCGGGCCGGACGGGCCGCTCCGGGGGTTCACGCTGGAACGGCACCGATCCTTCTTGAACGAGACGTACCGGCTGCGGGGGGCGGCCGACGTGGGGCCGGGGGCCTCGGCCGCCACCGGCTTCGCCAACAGCCCCGACCTGTCCGGCCGGCTCCGCGACGCCGGGGTCGACCCCGGGCGGGTCGAGGCGCTGCTGGCGGGGCGGGCGGCCGAGGGGCTGCACCTGCGGCTGGTCGTCGCACTGCCCGGCCGGACGCGGTCCTGGGCCCTCCTGCCCGGCTCGCCGCAGCCGGTCGACGTCGCCTCGTCGGTCGGTGAGCGGACCCGTGCGGCCCTCCTGGCGGCGGCGGTCGTGAGCGGCCTGGCGGCGCTCGCCCGGCTGCGCCAGCGAGCGACACCCGGGAGCTTTACCGGCCTCCCCTGAGGCGACACAAACCTGACACACACCGGGCGAGGGCTCTCCCGCGACCCCGCTTGCCTGCGCTACCCTCGAGGACGCGATCGCCCCGATTCCGGGGCCCGCCAAGGACTCTTGAGGGGGAGCCACTCGTGCCCTTGCGCCGGTCGGAGGCGCTACTCGATGCATTGCGGATGGTGGCGCCGGGCACAGCCCTGCGTGACGGTATCGATCGCATCCTCCAGGCCAACAAGGGCGCGCTGATCGTCGTCGGCGACGGGCCGGAGGTCCTGGCGGTGTGCTCGGGCGGGTTCCTGCTCGACGCCGAGTTCACCCCCCAGCGCCTCTCGGAACTGGCCAAGATGGACGGCGCGCTCATCCTGGCCGCCGACTGCTCCCGGGTCGCCCGGGGCAACGTGCACCTCGTGCCCGACCCCAACATCCCCACCTCGGAGACCGGCACCCGCCACCGCACGGCGGAGCGGGTGGCCCGCCAGATCGACGTGCCGGTCATCTCGGTGTCGGAGGCGATGTCGGTGGTCACGATCTACCGCGACGACCTGAAGTACACCCTGGAGCCGATCCCCCGGGTCCTGGCCAAGGCGAACCAGGCCCTCCAGACGCTGGAGCGCTACAAGGACCGCCTCGACGCCGTCTCCGGCTCGCTGTCGGCGCTGGAGGTGGAAGACCTCGTGACCGTGCGCGACGCCGTCACGGTGCTCCAGCGGGCCGAGATGGTGCGCCGCATCTCCGACGAGATCGAGGGCTACATCGTCGAGCTCGGCTCCGAGGGCCGCCTCGTCCTCCTCCAGCTCGAGGAGCTCATGGGCGGTGTGGAAGACGACCGCCGCCACGTGGCCAAGGACTATTTCGTCGCTTCCCCCGACTGGGAGCTCGACGAGGTCATGAAGCGGCTGGCCCAGCTGACGACCGACGAGCTGCTCGACCTGAAGGAGGTGGCGGCCGTCCTCCACCTGCCCCAGGGGACGGGCCTCGACTGGTCGCTGCAGCCCCACGGCTACCGGCTGCTGCACAAGATCCCCCGGCTGCCGGAGATCGTGGCCGACCGGGTCGTGGCCCGCTTCGCCAACCTCCAGAAGATCATGCGGGCGTCGATGAAGGACCTCGACGAGGTCGAGGGTGTGGGCGAGACCCGGGCCCGGGCCATCAAGGAGGGCCTGTCCCGCCTGGCGGAAACCAGCATCCTCGACCGCTACGTATAGTCCCCTGCCATGGGATACATCCTCGAGGAGGGGCCGCAGAAGGCCACCGTCGACCACATCACCCTCGACGTCGAGGGCACGCCCGTCCCCGCCTACCACGCCCGCCCCGACGGTGGGGCGCTCGGCGGCGTCGTGCTCGTGCCCGACATCCTCGGGCTGCGGCCGCTGTTCGAGGACATCTGCCGGCGCCTGGCCACGCATGGGCTGGCCATTTGCGCCCCCGAGACGTTCACCCGCCTGATCCCGCCCGGCGGGTCGCTCGACGTCGAGGAGCGCCGGGCCCGGGCCGGAGAGCTCCACGACGACGTCGTCATGGAGGATTTGGCCGAGGCCGCCGCCCACCTCGCCGCCAGCGACGGGGTGGGCTCGGTGTCGGTGATGGGCTTCTGCATGGGCGGCTCCTACACCCTCAAGGCCGCCGCCACGGGCCGCTTCGAGCGGGCGGTGTCGTTCTACGGGATGGTCCGCACACCGCCCAACTGGACGGGCGGAGGGCAGCGCGACGCCCTCGACACGGTGGCCGACGCCTGCCCGACGCTCGCCATGTTCGGCGAACTCGACCCGCTCATCGCTCCCGCCGACGTCGACGCCCTGCGCAACGCCTGGGCGGGACGAGCCGATCACAAGGTCGTCGTCTACCCCGGCGCCGACCACGCCTTCGCCCACGACCCCGACCGGCCCGCCCACCGGCCCGACGACGCCGCCGATGCCTGGCGCCGGGCCCTTGGTTTCCTGCTCGGCTAGATGGATTTGGCCGAATTTTACGAGCATGACCCGGGCTACGTTGGGTATAACTGTGGTCACCGATCGCGTTTTCCGGCCCACCCCCGGCCGCAAATGTCGGGTTTGTCCACCTAATTAAACAGGTGCTCGTTCAAGTTGTTCAGGTGCCGTTCCTGCCGTACCCTTGGGGTTGCCCCGGATTGGGCCACCTGGGAGAGTGCTAATGCTGTTTGACGTCGGCGACAAGGTCGTTTATCCGCACCATGGCGCCGCCATCGTTGAGCGTCGCGAGAAGCGCGAAGTCTTCGGAGAGACACGGGATTACCTCGTGCTCAAGCTGGCGTACGGCGACCTGACCCTCATGGTCCCGGCCGACAATGTCGAAGAAGTCGGGCTCCGCGAGGTCATCAACGACGAAGAGGTCGAAGAGGTGTTCGCCGTCCTTCGTAAGAAGGAAGCGCGCATGCCGACCAACTGGTCTCGGCGGTTCAAGAACCACGTCGAGAAGTTGAAGAGCGGCGACATCTATCAGGTGGCCGAAGTCGTCCGGAACCTCTCGATCCGCGACAAGGACAAGGGCCTGTCGGCGGGCGAGAAGCGGATGCTGACGAAGGCCCGCCAGATCCTCGTCTCCGAGTTGACCTTCGCCATCGGCGTGACCGAAGAAGAGGCCGAAGCCAAGCTCGACGAGGCGCTCACCAAGCCGTAATTCCGGGCGGGCGGCCGGTAGCCTGCCTTCCGATGCAGGTTCACGACACGCTCTCGGCTGACAAGGTCGCGCTCGAGCCCCGGGAGCCCGGGAAGATCTCGCTCTACATCTGCGGCCCCACGGTCTACGACGTTCCTCACATCGGCCACGCCCGGAGCTCGCTCTCGTTCGATGCCATCCGGCGGGCGCTGGAGTGGCGGGGCTTCGACGTGACGCACGTCAGCAACGTCACCGACGTCGACGACAAGATCATCAAGAAGGCCCGGACCCAGGGCAGCACCGAGCCGGAGGTGGCCGCCCACTACGAGGCCATCCACTGGGCCCAGCTCGACCGCCTCGGGATCAAGCGACCCCACGAGGTACCGCACGCCACCGACTACATCCCCCAGATGCTCGACCTGGTGGCGACGCTGGTGGCGTCGGGGCGGGCCTACGCCACGGAGTCGGGCGTGTACTTCTCGGTCGAGAGCTTCCCCGATTACGGCGCCCTGTCCCACCGCCGGCTCGACGACCTGCTGGAGTCGGCCGGGGCCCGGGTCGAGGTCGACGAGCGCAAGCGGTCTCCGGTCGACTTCGCCCTCTGGAAGGCGGCCAAGCCCGGGGAGCCGTCGTGGGAGTCGGCCTGGGGGCCGGGGCGCCCGGGATGGCACATCGAATGCTCCGCCATGTCCGTGGGGCTGCTGGGGGAGGGCTTCGACGTCCACGGCGGCGGGGTGGATCTCGTCTTCCCCCACCACGAGAACGAGCGGGCCCAGTCGGAGGGCGCCGGGCAGCGCTTCGCCCGCTACTGGCTCCACAACGCCATGGTCAACGTGGGGGGAGAGAAGATGGCCCGCTCGCTGGGCAACTTCACCACCCTGGAGGAGGCCGTCGACTCCCATGGCCCCCGGGCGTTGCGGCTCCTGGTCCTCCAGACGCACTACCGGTCGAACATGGAGATGGCGCCGGAGAACGTCGCCGTCGCCGCCCGGTCGCTGGCCACGCTCGACGCCCTGGCCCGGCGGGCCCGGACCGCCGGCGTGGAGCGGCTCGATCCGAAGGATCTGGACCCCGGCACCGTGGCCGCCTTCGAGGCCGCCCTCGACGACGACTTCAACATGCCCTCCGCCCTGGCCGCCATCTACGAGGCGGTGCGGAAGGGCAACCTGGCCATCGACGCCGGCGGCGGGACGGAGGCCGGCCGCGTGGTGTCGACCGTCCACGCCCTCACCGGCGCGCTGGGCCTCGACCTCGACGACGGCTCGGCGGCCGGCGAGTGCGACGACGAGATCAACGGCCTGCTCGAGGCCCGCAACGCCGCCCGGGCGGCGAAGGACTTCGGCGAGGCCGACCGCATCCGGGCCGGTCTGGCCGCCCGCGGCGTCACCCTCGAGGACGGCCCCACCGGCACGACCTGGCACCGGGCGTGAGCCCGAAGCGGGATCAGCCGGGGAAGCGGGGAGGATCGTCGAAGCGGGGTGGCCCGCCCGATCGCACGGGCTCGGCGGCCGGGTCGGGCAAGGGTCTGGGGAGAGGGTCCGGCGCGGCCGGGCGGCCTGATCGGCCCCGTGACGGCGCCGGCAAGCGCGACGGCGCCGGCAAGCCCCGCGACGGTGCCGGCAAGCGCGATGGCGTCGGCAAGCCCCGTGACGGCGCCGGCGGGCGGCGGGGTGAAGCGCCCCGCGAGGGGTCGGCGCCGCGCCGGGGCGGCGGGCCGGAGCGGTTCCGGGGCGCCGAGCGGTTCCGGGTCGGCGGCGAAGGTCGCGGGCTGGCCGGTGACCGGCCGCCGTCCGGAGAACGCGGTGCGGACCGGGACAAGGGCGCCGGGGGCGAGCAGATCGAGGGGCGGCGGGCCGTCCGGGAGGCCCTTCTGGCCGGGCGGCGCCGCATCCGGGAGGTGTGGATGGACGGGGCCCTCGAGCCGGCGCCGGTCCTCGACGAGATCATCCGGCTGGCCGAACGGGCCGGGGTGCCCGTCCGCATGACCCCGAAGATCGACCAGCTGTCCCGGACCGACGCCGCCCAGGGCGTGATCGCCCGGGGCGACCCGCTGCCCCTGGCCGTCGACGACGAGCTCCTGGCCGATCCGAAGGCCTTCCTGCTGGCCCTCGACGGCGTGACCGATCCCCGCAACCTGGGGGCGATCCTGCGGACGGCCGAGGGCGCCGGCGCCACCGGCGTGTTCCTGCCCCGGCGGCGGTCCGTCCACGTCACGCCGGCGGTCACGAAGGCCGCCGCCGGGGCGGTCGAGCACCTGCCGATCGCCCTGGTGTCCGGGATCCCGGCCCTGCTCGAGCGGGCCCGGCGGGCCGGCGTGTGGGCCGTCGGCCTCGACGAACGGGGCCCCGGCGACCTGTTCTCGCTCGATCTGGCCACCGAACGGGTGGTGCTCGTGCTGGGCGCGGAGGGCCGCGGACTGTCCCGCCTGGCCCGCGAGCGGTGCGACGTCCTCGTCCAGATCCCGATGCTCGGACGCCTCCCTTCACTGAACGTGGCTACCGCGGCTGGTCTCGCCGCCTACGAGGTGGCCCGCCGCCGCCGCCGCGCCACCACGGAGGGTGTGTAGTCCTCGGACTAGCCCGGGGAGCGGCACTGGTTACTCGGGTGCGGCGCTTTCCGGGGAGAATGTCGGGAAATGTCCGAATTCGAGGGCCCCAAAAAGGAGCGAACTCCTGGTCTCTTAAGGCTGCACTATTGACTCTTCAACGGGGGTCCCTTACAAAGAACTAGTCCGACCGCACTTCCCGGTCACTGTTCCGTCACATCCCCGTAGGAGTTGCTACATGTCGATGTCGATGCGCCTGGGTAGTGCCGCTCTCGCCGAACTGAGTGACGACGAGCTGGTCGCCCGTTTCCAGGGGGGCGACAACGACTCCCTGGATGTGCTGCTGCAGCGCTACCGGCGCTTCACCCGGGCCAAGGCCCGGGGCTACTTCCTGATCGGGGCCGACTCCGACGACATCGAGCAGGAGGGCATGATCGGCCTGTTCAAGGCCGTGCGTGACTTCCGCCCCGACCGGCAGGCCTCCTTCCGGGCCTTCGCCGAGCTCTGCATCACCCGGCAGATCATCACCGCCATCAAGACGGCGACCCGCCAGAAGCACCAGCCCCTCAACTCCTACCTGTCGCTGTCCGGCACCCGCCCCGGCGAGGAGAACGGCAGCGGCACCGTGGAGGAGGTCCTGGAGGCGAAGGGCCTGATCGACCCCATCGAGTTCATCATCTCGATGGAGGACCTGCGCTCCATGCGGCGGATGATGAGCGAGATGCTCAGCAAGCTCGAGGTCGAGGTCCTGCGCCTTTACGTCGAGGGCAAGTCGTACCAGGAGATCGCCGAGGTCCTCGGCCGGCACGTCAAGTCGATCGACAACGCCCTCCAGCGGATCAAGCGCAAGCTCGACGTCCACCTCGCCGAGCGCGCCGCCGCCGAAGACGTCGCCTGACCAGGCTTTTCCCGTTCGTCAGGAGCTTTTGAGGGGCCCCTTCGGGGGCCCCTCGCTTTGGCGCGGGTTAGCCTCTGGCCGCCAGCCCGAGTAGCTCAGATGGTCAGAGCAGGCGCCTTGTAAGCGTCAGGTCGTGGGTTCGAATCCCACCTCGGGCTCTCCCTCCCGCTCTCCCTCCGGGGCTCGAGCGCGCCCTGGGCCCGGCCCGGCAGGCGTAACGAACCGGGCTTCTTCACACCTTCGTCATCTAGCTCACTTTCCGAATAAGCTATATGAAGGTGGGCCAAATTCATTGAAATGATGCTCTTGGAGAACCGGGTCCATGGGATCGGGGGTGAGACCGGTCGGATCGCCCGCCAGGCCCGTCCCGAGGGGCTCGTGGGGCCCACCGCCTCGCGAAAAAACGGCACTCAGTGCCAGCGCTCATCGTGGGATTACGGCCGCATCCGTCAGCCGCCATCGACGAACGGAGCCTCGACCACGCAGCGAGGTCGTTGACCTGGCCTTACCTTCAGTCGAGGATCAGAATCTTGATGGAGCTCTCGCAGCGGAGCCGCGACATCATCGACTTCGAGCGGACCTGGCGTGCCCTACCCGGCACGAAGGCCCAGGCCATCCGCGAACGGTTCGGTATGTCGGACTCCCGGTACTACCAGTTGCTCAACGACGTGCTCGACGAGCCGGGCGTGGCTGCCTACGACCCGCTCGTCGTGAAGCGCCTCCGCCGCCACCGCGACCGGCGCCGGCGGGCCCGCTTCGACCGCCAGTACGGAGGGTCCGAATCGCGGTGACCGACTCCCCGGCCCCGGGCGGGCCCGGCCCCGGGCGACGGCCGGCGGCCGGCGGCTCCTCGTTCACCCGCTCGATCCTCGGCGCCTTCGCCCGGGGGACGGGCCTCATCGCCGTGGCGCTCGTCATCGGCATCGTCCTCCTCCAGTGGAGCGACGCCAGCACCGACGCCGCCGCCGGGGGCCAACGGCCGGTGGTGGGCACGCCGGCCGCGCCCCCCGAGACCACGACGACGACCGCGGTCTCCGCCCCCGCCGGGCCCCGGGCGCCGGCCGACCTGGCGGTGCTGGTCCTCAACGCCACGGGCAAGAACAACCAGGCCAAGCCCATGGCCGACCGGTTGGGCGTGGTCGGCTACCGCACGCTCACGCCGGGTAACGCCGCCCGCCGCCCCGACAGCGTCGTCCTCTGCAAGCCGGGGCTCGACCGGGAGGCGACGGCGCTGGTGGCGGCCACCGGCGTACCCGCCACCACCAAGGTGCTCGATGACGCCGCCAGCGCGGTGGAGGGCGCGGCCAGGGCCGACTGCGTGGTGATCATCGGCTCCCGTTGACCGAAATCCGCCATCTCGAATTACAGGTATGTAACTATCGGCGGATTGTGTGGAAGCAGAATCGGGCGCTGATCGCGTCCCTGTGCGCCGCCGCCCTGCTCTTCGTCGGTCCGCCGGCGGCGCTGGGGGCGAAGGGCCGGGCCCGCCCACCCCAGGGCGGCGACCTCGAACGCAAGCGCGACGATGCCAAGCGCAAGGAGGAACAGGTCCGCCACGACCTCGACCTGGCGCATGCGTCGGAGACGGAGCTCGAGAAGCACCTGGCCCAGATCGCCGACGACCTCGTCGACCGCCAGGCCGACGCCTCCGCCGCCCAGTCCGACGCCGACCAGGCCGCCGCCTCGGTGATCAAGATCACGGCCGACATCGCCGCCCTCAAGCTGGAGCTGGGCCACCGGAAGGACATCTTCAACCGCCGGGCGGTGATGGCCTACATGGGTGGCCAGGGTCGGCCCCTCGATGACTTCGCCCTGGCCGGAGAGTTGCTGTCGATGCCGTCCGACCTGACCGACGCCGCCCGCCGCACCGAGATCATGAAGGGCGTGTCGCAACAGGACAACGACGCCTACACCGCCCTGGTGGACACGCAGCACAAGCTGGCCGACGACGAGGTGGCGCTCACCGCCGCCCGCGACCGGTCCCGCAAGCGGGCCGCCGACGCCGTGGTGGCCGTGAAGGCCGTGGCCCAGCTGAAGAAGGACCAGGAGGCGGCCAAGGCCGTCCTCGACCAGCGGATCACCGAGCTGGCCTCGGAGGCCGACGCCCTGGCCGCGGAGCAGAGCCAGCTGGAGGACCTCATCCGGCAGCGCCAGGCCGCCCTGGAGGCCGCCCGCCGGGCCCGGGCGGCGGCGACCCGGACGGCCGGGAGCGCCCTCGACCGGCTGCCGACGGGCGGCTCGGGCGTCTCGCCCACCGGCTTCATCTGGCCGGTGCAGGGCGTGCTCACCTCCGGGTTCGGGCCCCGGTGGGGCCGCATGCACACCGGCATCGACATCGCCGCCCCGGCCGGCACGCCGATCCACGTCGCCAAGGCGGGCGACGTGATCTACGCCGGGTGGCTCAACGGCTACGGCAACACCGTGGTCGTCGACCACGGCGACGGTGTGGCCACGCTCTACGGCCACCAGTCGCGGATCGGGTCGACCGAAGGGCAGACGCTCAACCAGGGCGACGTCCTCGGCTTCGTGGGCAGCACCGGGCATTCGACGGGCAACCACCTCCACTTCGAGGTCCGCCTCGACACCAAGCCGGTCAACCCCCGGCCGTACCTCCCCTGATCAGCCGAGGCTCTGACGTTCTGGCCTGAGCGCCCTTGACGTCGCCCGACCCCCTGCCCCGGCTGCTCCGGCCCTTCGCCCGTCATCCGGAGCGGTCGGCGCTCCTCCTCGACTTCGACGGGGCCCTGGCGCCGATCGTGGCCGACCCCGACGCCGCCCGGGCGCTCCCCGAGGGACTGGCCGCCCTCGAACGGTTGCTGGGGCGGATCGGGCTGGTGGCCGTGGTGAGCGGCCGCCCGGTGGCCTTCCTCCAGAGCGTGCTGCCCGAGGCGCTGCTCGCCGCCCGGGCTGGCGACCCTGCCACCTCGCCCCTCGTCCTCGTCGGGCAGCATGGCCTGGAGCGCGTGGTGATCGGACGCCGCGAGGTCGATCCCCGGGTGGCGCCGTGGCGGGGGGCGGTGGCCGCCGCCGCCGGGGAGGCCGAGGCGATCCGTCCGGAGTTCGTCGTCGAGCGGAAGGGCGACATCGCCGTCAACCTCCACTGGCGCCGGACGCCGGAGCGGGCGGCGGAGGGGGAGGCGCTCGGCCGCCGGCTGGCGGCGACGCATGGACTTTCCGCCGTCCCGATGCGGATGGGCGTGGAGCTGCGGCCGCCCGTCCCCGTCGACAAGGGCACCGTGGTGGCGGAGCTGGCCGCCGGGCGCCACGCCGCCCTCTTCGCCGGCGACGACCACGGCGACCTCGCCGGCTTCACCGCCCTCGACGAGCTCGTGGCCGCCGGCCGGCTGGATCACGCCCTGCGCGTCGGTGTCCGGTCCGGGGAGGCGCCGCCGGCCCTGCTGGAGGCGGCGGACTACCAGGTCGACGGGCCGCCGGGCCTGGCCGCCCTCCTCGTCGGGATCGCCGACACCGTCGGGGGATTTTCGGGCCTCTCCCCGCCAGGGCGTTCGGACCCCGAGCCGTAAACCCACACTGGCTGTGGGTTTTCCGCTCGGGCTTCCGGCGGCGCTGCCACACTCTGGGGCTTGGCCGTCGCCCTCGTCTGCCCGGACAAGTTCCGGGGCACCCTGACCGCCGCCGGTGCGGCAGAGGCGATGGCCCGCGGACTGGAGGCGGCCGCGGTCGACCGGCGGCGCTTCGACGAGGTCCGCCGCCTCCCGCTGGCCGACGGCGGCGAGGGGACTCTCGACGCCCTCCTCGCCTCGCAAGGCGGGTCCCGCCGCCGGGTCACGGTGACCGGGCCCCTCGGGGAACCGGTGGAGGCCGAGTGGGGGGTGCTGCCCGACGGCACCGCCGTCGTCGAGTCGGCCCGGGCCAGCGGCCTGGCCGTGGTGACGGGGCCGAACGACCCGCTGGCGGCCACCAGCCGGGGGACGGGGGAGTTGATCCGGGCCGCCGTCCGGGGCGGCGCCACCCGCATCGTGGTGGCCGTGGGGGGATCGGCGATGACCGACGGCGGTCTCGGGGCGGTCGACGCCCTGGGGTGGTCGCTGGCCGGCCTGGGCGTGACGGTGGCCTGCGACGTCACCACCGGGTTCGTCGACGCCGCCCGGGTCTTCGGGCCCCAGAAAGGCGCCACGGCCGCTCAGGTCGCCCTCCTCACCCGCCGGCTGGAGCGTCTGGCCGAGGTCTACCGGCAGCGGACCGGCGTCGACGTCGCCGCCGTGGCCCGCGCCGGGGCGGCCGGCGGCCTGGCCGGCGGCCTCGCCGCCCTCGGGGCCCGGCTCGAGCCGGGCTTCGACGTCGTGGCCCGGGCCGCCGGCCTGGAGGCGGCGTTGGAGGGCGTCGACCTCGTCGTGACCGGCGAGGGCCGCTTCGACCGGACGAGCCTGGACGGGAAGGTGACCGGCTCCGTCCTGGAGTGGGCCGCCTCCGAGACCATGGCCTACCGGGCGGTGGTGGCCGGTCAGGTGGCCAACGAGCTGAAGCCGACGGCCGACGGCCGCGATCCGATCCTCGACGGTGTGCTCGTCCTGTCGCTGGTGGATCGCGTCTGGCAGGCGGCCGAGGCGTGGGGGCGGGCCGGGCTGCTGGTCGAGGAGGCGGCGGTGGAGATCGGCCGCTGGGCCCTCGAACGGTTGGTCTAGTTCTCCAGGCCCCGGGCCTTGTCGGTCCAGCGGTCGTGGTGGATAGCTTCCGACAGGGGGCGGCGCTGGCGCCAGCCGTGACGTTCGAGGTCGGGCGTCTCCTCGAGGTGGCTGACGGGCCCGATGCAGAGCCAGGCCACCGGCCGGATCCCGTCCGGGATGCCGAGCAGCTCGGACAGGAAGCCCTCCCGGTAGAACGACACCCAGCCCACGCCGAGACCCTCGGCGGTGGCGGCCAGCCACAGGTTCTGGATGGCGAGGCAGACGGAGTACAGGCCGGCGTCGGCGATGGCGTGGCGCCCGAGGATGGCCGGGGCGCCCCGGGCGGGGTCGTACGTGACGACGATGGACAGGGTCGACTCCATGACCCCGTCGATCTTGATGTTGGCGAAGACCGAGGCCCGTTCGGGGGGCAGCGAGGCGGCGAAGACGTCCCGTTCGGTGCTGACGTGGTCGACGAAGGCCCGCTTGGTGGCGACGTCGGAGACGAGCACGAAGTCCCACGGCTGGGTGAGCCCGACGCTGGGGGCGGCATGGGCGGCGGCCAGCACCCGCTCCAGCGCCTCAGGGTCGATCGGGGCGCCGGTGAACTGGCCCCGCACGTCGCGGCGCCGGTGGATCGCCTCGTAGAGGCTCGTGAGGGTCCGCTCCGCGCTCACCGAAGGCACGACCATTGCATCGACCCTAACCCGGTGGACCTTGAGGACTGTTCCGGCCGGTTCGTCCCGGGGTCAGCGCTCGTCGATCAGGCGGTGGACCACCTCGGCGAAACCCTCGCCATGGCCTGCCTTCGTCACCTCGACGCCCGAACCGGGTTCCGACACCCAGGCCAGGGACGGGTCCTTGTCGAGACCGTTGCGGGTGAGGAAGCAGCGGCCGACCTCGCCCCGGCACTCCAGGTCGGCGGCGGCGTCGCCGACCATGGCGCACTCGGCCCGGTCCAGGCCCCGCTGTTTCCGGTCGGCGGCAACGCCGGCCACCTTCGACACGCCCCGGGGCAGGAGGTGGTAGGCCCGCGTCAGTTCCACGGCGGTCAGGGTCTCGTAGCGGTGGGGGATGACGCCGTTGTCGCACAGGGTCGCCCACCCGAATCCCGCCGCCGCCAGCCGGGCCTCGGCGTCCTCCCGGTCGACGTCGCCCCGGAGGAGGAACGACGACTCCCGGCTGGCGTTCCAGGGGCTGTGCTCCTCCAGCCGGCCGGGGTCGGCCTCGAGGAGGACCTCGACCGCCCGGTGGAGCTCGGTGGTGGGGACGCCGGTGCCGGGAAAGGCGCCGTGCTCGTGGACGACCGTCGCTCCCCGCTCGTAGACCCGGATGCCACCCAGCTCGCAGATCCAGCTCTCCAGGCCG
>JAUZEY010000335.1 GCA_030838785.1 Actinomycetota bacterium
TACCGGATCCCGGGCGTCGAGATCCTGCCCTGCCAGGCCGACATCAAGGTCGTCCAGAACGGGATCGTGCTGTCGTGCGTCGTGACCGATGTCCCCGCCGCCCTGGTCCAGGCCGCCCAGTCGCAACCGTGAACGTGGCTGGTCCGCCGCCCGACGACGGGCCGTCCCTCGCTCCGGGCGATGAGGCACGGCTGGCTGCCCAGAGCCTGAAGGAGGCGGCCGCCGGCGGCGGCCTACCGGAGGACGTGGCCCTGGCCCGGCTGGCCGAAGCGTCGACGGCCCTCCTGGAAGGCGTAGCCCGGGCCGTGCCCGACTGGGCCGCCCGGGCGGCCGGCACCCTCTTGTCGGCCTGGGGCGCGGTCGGCGCCGACCGCCAGCGGGAGGTCGTGGTGGCCGCCCGGGAGGCGGGGGAGCAGGCGGCCCGGCGGGTGGCGGCGGAGCTGGCCGAGCTGTTCGCCCTCGATCCGGGGGAACAGCGGGCCACGCCGCTGGAGATCATCCGGACGGCCGTGGTCGAGCCGACGGCGGTGCTGGCCGGGGCCGGGATGCCGGACGTGGTGCGGGACCCGTTCGAGGAGCGGGCCTGGCCCGGGGACCGGTTCGGGCTCGTTCCCCGCACCCTCCGTGACCTCGACCCCGACCTGGCCGCCGTGCACTTCGCCTGGGGCGTGGCCAAGGCCGCCGTCCTCCGGGGCCGGGCCCGAGCCGGGCCGCAGGGCTGACGGTCCTGCTTGGGGGCCCGGACCGGCGGGCGACGCCGGTAATGTTCCTGCACCTATGGCCGACCCCCCCGTCGACCCGGCCGCCGCGGCGGCGATCGTCTCCCCCAGCGACCTGTTGCGCTGGGCGGAGTCACTGGCTGGCGTGGCCCGCACCGGGCTCGGCTTCACCGAGAGCCTCTACGAGCGGGAGCGCTTCGAGGAGATCCTGAAGATCGCGGCCGACATCCGCTACCACGCCCTCGAGGAGGTCGAGGCCGGGGTGCAGATCGAGGAGTGGATCCGGAGCGTGGGGAAGGGCGTGCCCGGCTACGTCACCCCCAAGACGGCGGTCGGGGCCGTGGTCGGCAACGAGGCGGGCGAGATCCTCCTGGTGCAGCGGGCCGGCACCGGGGTGTGGCTCTACCCCACAGGGTGGGCCGACATCGGCTACTCGCCGTCGGAGGTGGCGGTCAAAGAGGTCGAGGAGGAGACCGGCATCCACGTCGACCCCGTCGCCCTCATCGCCGTGTTCGACGGGATGCGGCTCGGCTTCCACTCGGTCCCGTTGTACTCGCTGATCTTTCACTGCCGGATGACCGGTGGCGCGCTCAAGCCCCACCCGCTGGAGTGCCTCGACGTCGGCTTCTTCCCCCGCGACAACCTGCCCGAGCCCCTGGCCGGCTCCGGTCAGTGGGTCGACATGGCCTTCGCCGCCATCGACGGCCGCCAGACGGGGGCCTTCTTCGACCCGCCCCGCAACCCCACCTGGCGCTCCCGCCCCGACGACGAGAGCTGACCGGGATCAGCTCGGCGGCAGGTCGAGCTGACGGACGAGGAGATCGAAGATCGAGACGGCGCCGCGGGTGCGTTCCCACTCGTCGCCGATCGATTGGTGGTCCACCAGGCCGGCGGCGTCGGGAGCGTTCCCGAGCTCCTCGGCGGCGGCGGCGGCCAGCGGGCCGGGCTCGATGTCGTCGCCGTAGGCGGCGAAGCACTCCAGCCCGTCCCACACCGCCTCGGGGGTCAGGCGGCCGTCCCCGGCGATGAGGCTCTCGACCACGACGTCCCACACGTCGTTGTGGGTGAGGTCCTTCGGCGTGGTGTACCGGGCCACCGGGTGGAGCCGCCATTCGAGGGCGACGCCGCCCGGCGTCTCGGTGAACCAGGTCTGCGACCCGTTGACGTACCGGTCCACCGGCTCCCCGAGCTGTTCCGCCAACGCCAGCACGACCTCCGGCCGGATCCGCCAGACCGCAGTTGCCGTACGCGCCACGCCCCTCACGCTACCGACCGACCACCTGGTGCTCCCGACCGGGCTATCCCCGCTGTGGTGCTCGCCGTTTCGGCGCGGCCTGGACGCTGCGCTCCAACCGGCGTTCTTTTCGGACGGACGGGTGTCCGGAATGAACGCCGGTTATGCGGGGAACACCGGGCTTGACCCGGGGTCCCCGGTCGTGGGGAGGAACCGGGCGCTCCTACGCTCCCGGCGTGCGCAGGATCGTCGTCGCCGTGCTTCTCCTGGCCGCCGGCTGCACTGGGGGCGGGAAGTCGGCCGCTCCGGCGCCGCCGACGACCACCGGGCCGTCGGGGACGACCACCGGTGCTGGCGACCCCACGACCGCCCCGCTGCCTCCGCCGGCCAGCACCGGGACGACGACGGGTGCTGGGCCCGCGCCGGTTGGGGGAGAGGCGCCCCCGGTGCGACCGGCGCCCGTCGCCGGGTGCGACGTGCCGGCCGGGTACCCGGAGCCGTGGGCGGAACGGCCCCGGTACGCCGCCCACCTCGCCGTCGATCCGGCGAAGCGGCTCGTGACGGGCGACGTCGCCGTCCGCTTCACGCCCGACGCCGACACCGACCGGCTCGTGTTCCGGCTCTGGCCCAATGCGCCCCGGATCGGGCGGGCCGGGGGCCGGCTCGACGTCATCTCGGCCGCCCTCCGGCCCGGCCCGGCCGACGGGTCGGGGGGTGGGTCCGGCGGCCCCGGCCCGGCCGAGGGGTCGGGCGCCACGGCCAGCGGAACCGACCAGCCGGTGTCCGGGCGGTACGAGGCAGGGGGGGCATCGACCGGCAGGCCGGGGACGATCTGGGTGCTGCCGGGCAGGTTCCCGGCCGGTCTGCCGGTGGACGCCCGCCTGGAGTTCCGACTCACGCTGCCGGGCGCGATCAACGATCGGGTGGCCGTCACCGGGCGGGCGGTGCGGCTCGGGTCGGCCATTCCGATCCTGTCCTGGATCCGGGGCGACGGCTGGCAGACGGCCCCGGCCACGAGCCTCAATGCCGAAACGGCCGCCTCCGAAGTCGCCGACTGGGACGTCACCGTCACCGCCCCGGCCGGCTACACGA
>JAUZEY010000363.1 GCA_030838785.1 Actinomycetota bacterium
ATCACGAGGTCGTGGACGGGTTCGATGTGGGCACCGCCGGCGGCGGCTTCGAGGATGGCGGCGGCGAGGTCACTGGTGCGCACGGACCGGACGACGGCCGAGAGCGCCGGTTCGACGGTCGGGTCGCCCATGGCCCGGAAGGCGAAGAGGATGCCCGACAGCGCATCGTCGCCGGCCGGCGTGAGGCCCGGCCCGAGGCCGCCGAGCGCCCGGGCGGTCGCCTTCAGGGCTTCGAGCGGTTCGAGGCGGCCGATCGTTGCCACGGCCGCATCAATGCTGTCCCGCCACGGCGGGTCGAGCAGGACACTCGGGCGGCAGGAGCGCAAGGCGTCGGAGATCATGGCCCGGGCGGGCGCGGCGCTCAGCGCGGCGGGGTCGGGTAACGGCCCGAGCCAGCCGACGGCCTGACGATCCTCGAGGAAGAGCCGCCCCTCGCTGGTGTGCAGCCCGTCGGCGCCGACGACGACCGTGTCCCCGTCGACAAGAGCCGGCCATGGCTCGGCCCGGCGGATCCACCGCGGCCCGAGCGGCGCGCCAGGCGGGGCGAGCCCGACGACCCCGTCCGGCAGCCGCAGCCACGCCGCGCCAGCGCCCCCGCCAAAAATGTCGCCGCCAACAATGCCGTCGCCGCTCCTGTCCGCGCCGTCGCCGGAGCCGGGATCACCGCGGCCGGGATCACCGGGGCCCGGCCGGGCCCACAGCACCCGGCCCGTACCGTGGCGCCCGAGAAGGGGAACCGTGGTGGCGGGACGGCCCGGCGGACGCCTCAGGATGACAGCTTCCGGTCCAGGGCCAGGAGCGCAGTGCGGAAGCACTCGACGGGGGCGACGGCGACCCCGGCGCCGACCTGGCCGCTGCCGTCTGAGACGTGGAGGATCCCCGTGTTGATGCGGGGGGTGATGCCGGTCTCGACCACCCGGCGGACGTCGACCGCGATCGGCGTGCCCCGGAAGTCGAGCAGGGCCAGCTTGAAGCGGCTGGAGCGGCCGGCGCAGATCTGGTCCATGTCCCGGGTCAGCTTGATGGCGTCGGCCATCGTGCCGCCGACGAAGCCGGCCACCGCCGGAGACCCGGCCGCCGCCGGGCCGCCGAGGCCGACCAGCTCCAGCAGCGCTGAGTCGCCGATGTCGGGGGCGCTCGTTTCCGGGCCCTGACCGGAGTAATAGAGGGCGTGGCCGACCGGCGGCGACGGAGCGAGGTGCCACTCGTCGGAGCCGGGCAGGCGCACGCCGAACGTCGTGCCGTTGCGGGCCATGCCGACGACGATGCTCGACCCGTCCACGTCCCGGGCCCAGGCGATCAGCGACCGGGCGGCGGCCATGGCCACGTTCAGGAAGAACAGATGGTTCCCGGCCAGGAACCGCCCGAGCTCCACCCGGGCCGGCGACTCGAGGGCCAGCAGGTGGGGGAGCAGCGTCCGGATGAGCAGGTTGGTCGACGCCTGGGTCCGCATGTGGACGTCGTCGCCCATCTGCAGCCCCTGGGCGGCGACGGCGAACACGTCGATCGGCCCGCCGGCGGCCACGGCCGCCCCCACCGCCTCGTTGAGCAGCGGCCCGGCGACCTCCCGCAGGAACCGCAGGCGCTCGACTGCGGCCGGTGTCTCCCGCCCGAACCACGGCACCTCGCCCGGCCCCTGGTTGATGGCGGAAAAGGCCCGGGTGCCGCCGTCGCGGTTCTCCACGATCCACATCCAGGCCGACGGCCCGACGGCCGAGGCCATGGGCAGGACGGTGTCATGGTGGTTGGCCGGCTCCAGCGTCACCTCGCCCTTCTCCACCAGGGCCCCGGCCTCGTCGGGGTCGGCGGCCCAGCCCTCGGCCATCACCGCCGCCCGGATCGAGCGCCGCAGCGGGTCGCAGACGTCGGCCCAGGCGATGGGCGGGCCGCAGTGGAGGATCGTCCGCTCGCCGAGACCGGGGACGACGTCGGCGGCCGGCGCCAGGCCGATGAGCAGGGGCACGCCGGTGTCGAGCCGCCGCACGACTTCGGCGTTGGCCTCGTCGATGGCGGTGGCCCGCGGCCCGTAGAGTCGGCGCAGGGCGGCCACGGCCTCGGGGTCGCCGCCGGCCGGGATGCGCCAGTCGACGTCGGCCACCGGCCGGCCCTGGGCGGCGATCGCGTCGGCGAACAGGGACAGCCCGACGTTGACGACGGCGACCTCGGACGGCAGCGAGGGAACGGGCGGGCCCGGGGGGGAGGAACTCACCTGTCCGATGGTAGAAGGGCCATTTACTATCGTGCAAGGACGATGTCAGGGGACATGAACGAGACCGAGCGACCGCCTCTCGCCGAGATCGTCGTCGCCGTGCGGGCCCACCCGGGACTGCGGGCGAAAGGTCCGATTGCCCTCGTCGCCGAGGTGTTCGGCGGGACCGACTGGGAGGCGGGGCCCGGAGATGACGGCGCCGTCGTCGAGGTGCGGGACGCGGCCGGTGAGGCCGGCGCCACGATTGTCGTGGGCGGCGAGGCGATGCTCCCGGCCTTCGTCGCCGCCGATCCTTACGGCGCTGGGGTCGCGGCCATGCTCACCAACGTCAACGATCTCGCTGCCATGGGCGCCGAGCCGCTGGCGCTCGTCGACACCGTCGTCGCCAGCGAACCCGTCGCCCGACGCGCCCTCGAGGGGCTCCGCCATGCGTCGGAGCTCTACCGGGTGCCGGTGGTCGGCGGGCACCTCACCATCCACGACGGCCCACCGGCCCTGTCGGCCTTCGGGGTGGGACGGGCGACGGCCGGCCGCGTCCTGTCGGTCCGCAACGCCGCACCGGGACAGCGCCTGCTGCTGGCCGGCTGCGTCGAAGGCAGCCTGCGAGGCGACTTCCCGTTCTTCGGCTCGTTCGACGCCCGCGGCGGCGAGCTGGCCGGCGACGTGCGCCTCCTGGCCGAGGTCGCGGCCTCGGGGGCGGCGGTGGCGGCCAAGGACGTCAGCATGGCGGGCATCCTCGGCTCGCTCGGCATGCTACTGGAGTGCAACGGGCTCGGCGTCACCGTCGACCTCGACGTCCTCCCCCGGCCGGCAGGGATGGGGCTCGTCCAGTGGCTCGGGTGCTTTCCCTGCGTCGTGTTCCTGGTCTGTGCGCCGGAGGGCCGCGAGGGCGAGTGCGCCCAACGGTTCCATGACCGTGGTCTGGCCGCCGAGATGATCGGCACGCTCGACGACTCGGGCCTCCTGCGGATCACGGCCGGCGGTGAGACCGCCACCGTGCTCGACGTCAGGAGCGAACCGGTGACGGGCCTGCCGCCGCTCTGACGGCCGGCGCCCGCCGGGGCCGCGCCGCCGGCGCCGTCAGGTCGATGGCCATCAGCTGGTGGGGGAGACCGACGTAGAGCTCCGGCTCACCCCGACGCCGCCACCCCAGCCATTCGAAGAAGCGCACATTGGCCGCCTGGACGTGGGCCACCATCTCGACCCCGCCCTGCGAGGCGGCGGTGTCGACCGCGAACCGCACCAGGGGGCCGCCGAGGTTCCAGGCCCGGAACGGCGCCAGCACGGCCAGCCGGTCGCCCTGCCAGAGGCCCGGCTCCAGGGGGTACAGCCGGACCGCTCCTCCCGGCTCCCAGTCGCCGCCGGCCGCGGCGGCCCAGGCCACGACCTTGATGGTGGAGGCCGACCCGTCGTGGACGTCGACGTCGGAGGCGGCGAACACCTCCTGCTCCAGCACGAAGACCTCGTGCCGTATCCGATGGTGAACGGCCCCCTCGCCGGCCCCCGACACCGGCCGGCACAGGATCTCCGGCCGGGGCATCAGGCCGACGCCTCCACCCGCACCGGAATGAGCCGCCGCCCCGAGTCGGGCGCCGGCGCCGCGCCGACGGCCTCCAACCGTTCCAGAGCCCCCAGCGCCGAGCAGGCCTGGCACCGGGCGCAGCCCGCCGCCGCCCCGGCCGCGCCGATGCCCCGGGCCTGGAGGTAGGGAAGGATCCGGCGGTAGACGCCGTCCATGTACTCGGCCGGCGGGGGCAGCCGGTCCTCGAGGAGGCTGCCGGCGATCGGCCGCAACGGAACCACGAAGGGGTACACGCCGATGTCGATGGCCCGCCGGCAGCCCTCCACCGTCACGTCGGGGTCCTCGCCCATCCCGAGAATGACGTAGGTCGACACCTGACCTTCGCCGAAGCGGGCCACGGCCCGTTCCCAGGCGGCGAAGTAGCCCTCGATCCCGGTGCGGGCCTTGGCCGGCGCGATGCGGGCCAGCACGACGGGGTCGAAGCTCTCCACGTGGATGCCCACCGAGTCGATGCCCATGTCGGCCACGCGGTCGATCACGTCGAGGTCGTCGGGCGGCTCGAACTGCACCTCCACCGGCAGCCCCGCCGCTTCCTTCACCGCGGCGCCGCACCGGCCCACGTAGAGGGCGCCCTTGTCGGGCGCCGCCGTGCTCCCGGTGGTCAGCGTGGCGTCGACGGCGCCGTCGAGGTCCCGGGCCGCCACGGCCACCTCGGCCAGGTCCTCCGGGCGCTTCTTGGCCACCGTCCGCCCGGCGGCCAAAGACAGGCCGATGCCGCAGAAGGCGCATTGGTCGTCATTGCCCCAGTAGGCGCACGTCTGGAGCACGGTGGAGGCCAGCGAATCGAGGTGGAGGAGGGCGATCTTCCAGTACGGCACCCCGTCCGCGGTCGTCAGGTCGTAGTAGCGCGGCCGTTGCCCGGCAGTGGCGCCGGCCAGCCGCTCGCCGTCGCGGTAGATCCCGAACCCCTGGTCCTCCTCCCGCAGCGCGTAGGGCGAGGCGTCGGACCAGGCGGTCCCGGTGGGGACGGTGGCGGCGACACCCTCGATCCAGATGAGCCCCGAGTCGGACGGGCCGGCGCCGCCCGAGCGCCGCTCCACCGGCGTCTCGATCCGGAGGCCGCGGCTCTGCAGATCGGTGATGAGGGCGGCGACGTCCAAAAGGGACCTCCCTCGGTGCAGGGGTGAACGGAAGGAGAAGAAAACGGACGCTAGCTACTTTCCGACACGAACGTCAACCATACGAAAGATGGAGGCAAGATTGCCGTCGCAACGGCGTCACGTCGGCGACCGGCCGCCCGCACCCTCGATCTGGGCCCGCTTCGCCTCCACCGCCGCCATCCACTCGGTGGGGTCATCGTACGACTCCTCGACCGCCACCAGATCGTCCGGGGTCGGGAGCCGGTCGCCGGTCGCCGGGTCGAGCGGCACGACCTCCAGGCTGTAGCGGGGGGCGCCGGTCGTCTGGTCCGCCTCCAGCGTCTGGCGCAGCCCGGCTCCGGTGGGGACGTGCATCTCGATCCAGCTCCACGGGACCATGCCGGCCGTCTCCCGGGAGCCGATCTCCTCCACCCGCACCCAGGCCTCGCCGGCCTCGGCGGCGGCCCGGATCCGGCCCAGACGCTCGCTTCGGGCCGCGGCCCCGGCCATCTCCCGGTACCGCATGGAGAACCCGGCACCGGCGATCAGCCCGGCGTCGAGACCGTCGAGGTCGAGCCCGGCCTCGCCCGCCGCCCGGTGGACGATCTCCGCCGCTCCGCCCCAGGCTCCGACCAGCGCCG
>JAUZEY010000367.1 GCA_030838785.1 Actinomycetota bacterium
GCCCGAGGCCGCGGATTTATGCCGGGACGCGGGAGGACGGGCAGATGTCGTTCAGGAGGCAGTCGCCGCACTTGGGGCGGCGGGCGATGCAGATCTTGCGGCCGTGGAGGATCAGGCGGAGCGAGAAGGCGCCCCACTCCTTCGGGGGGAGCAGGGCGCCGAGTTCGTGCTCGATCTTGACCGGGTCTTCCGAGGTCGTGAGGCCGAGCAGGCGGCTGATCCGGCCGACGTGGGTGTCGACGGGGAGGCCGGGGAGGTCGAAGGCCACGGAGCGGACGACGTTGGCGGTCTTGCGGCCGACGCCGGGCAACGTCACGAGGTCTTCCAGCGCTGTCGGGACCTCGCCGCCGAAGCGGTCCTCCAGCGTCTGGGCCAGGCCGAGGAGGCTCCTGGCCTTGTTGTGGAAGAAGCCGGTGGGGAAGATCACCGACTCCAGCTCCTCGGGGTCGGCCTTGGCCAGGTCGGCCGGGGTGGGCCAGCGGCGGAACAGCTCGGGGGTGACGGAGTTGACCCGCTCGTCGGTGGTCTGGGCCGACAGGACGGTGGCCACCACGAGCTCGAAGGGCGACGAGTGCACCAGGGCGCACTCGGCCGGGTACTCGTCGGCCAGGCGCCGGGCCACTTCCCGGGCCCGGCCCTTGATCGTTCTCGGCTTCCCCATCCGCGCCCCGCTCGGTCGGCTCCCGGCGCCGAATCTACCGGTGCCCGGCCGGACACGGCCCGGACCGGGCCTCTGGTCGTGAGGGCGGCGGTTACCAGCTGGCGCGGGCGGCGACCGCGGTGACGGCGTCGGCCAGGACGGCAGCACTGGCGCCGGGCAGGTAGTGGCCCGCCCCGGGGATGATTCGCAGCTCCGCCGCCGGGATGCCCTCGGCCAGCCGGCGGGCCGAACTGGGGGCGATCATCCGGTCCCGCTCGCCTCTGATCACGACCGTCGGGATCCGGAGGCCGCCCAACCCGGATAGCACGTCCGGGAACTCCCGGACCAGCGCCCGCTGCTCCACCATGAAGCTGTCGAGGACGGCGGGAGTCAGGCAGCGGTCGGCGAACCCGCGGACGTGAGCGGGGTCGACGCCCTTCATGCCTCCGGCGACGATGCCGTGGAAGACCTGCCGCCGGAGGGCCAGCCGGGCGGCGGCCAGGCCGCCGGCGCAGATCGCCCGGCCCGCCACCGGCAGGGCCAGCATCCGGTCGGCCCGCGTCGGCTCGGCGGGGCCGATCGAGGCGGCCAGCACCAGGGCCCCCACCCGGTCGGGGTGGCGGCGGGCGAGCTCCAGGGCCACCCCTCCACCCCAGCTGAAGCCGAGCACGACGGCCCGCTCGACGCCCTCCCGGTCGAGGACCGCGGCGGCGTCGTCGGCGCCGGCGGCGAACCCTCCGGCCCGCTCCCCGGTTCGGCTGCCCCAACCGGGCCGGTCGGGGGCCAGCACACGGCACCGACCGTCGAGGGCGCGGGCCACCACGGCGAAGTCGCCGCCCGTCCCCGGTTGACCGTGGAGGGCGAGGAGGGTCAGTCCCCGATCGGTCACTGCGGGCGAGCGTACCGGCGCCGCCCGGGGGTCTTCCCCGCCCAGAAGGCAGAAATCGGCCCGTTTCCGCGGCGCGCTGGCCGAAAGTGTTGTTACGGGCGTATTCTCATGTTGTGTCTGCTCGGAGTTGGGCTGCTCTGATGCTGGTGGCCGCCTTGGCGGCGCCCTCGGCGGCGGGCGCCGCCGGTGGGCCGTCGTCGGCGCCGTTGGCCCCGGCCGACGGGGCGTTGTTCGGCGCGGCGGTGGCCCCCGGGACCAGGGAAGCGCCCTACCAGCCGGTCGTCGACCTCGAGGGCAGGCTCGGCCGCCGCCTGGCCGTCGACCGCTACGACCGTCCCTTCGGCGTCGCCTTTCCCGACGGACGGGAGCAGTGGGACATCGACGGCGGCCGCATCCCCATGGTCTCGTGGGGGGCGGTGGCCACGGGCGAGGTCAACCGGGGCAGCTGGGACACCCAGATCCGCCTCCGGGCCCGGGGCGTCAAGAACCTCGGCCAGCCCGTCCTCATCAACTGGTTCGCCGACCCGGCCAACCCCCACAACACGCCGGTGGCCGCCGACGCCGGCCAGTACGTCGCCGCCTGGCGTCGCATCCGGCGCATCTTCACCGAGGAGGACGCCCGGAACGCAGTCTGGGTCTGGTGCGCCGACGCCGCCGACTTCGCCGGCCCGACCGCCGACACCTGGTACCCGGGCGACGACGCCGTCGACTGGACCTGCGCCGACGGCTACAACCACCGCAACCCGGCCCGGCCCGACAGCATCGCCCGCAGCTTCGAGGAGATCTTCAGCCCGTTCCACGACTGGGGGGCGCGCCACGACAAGCCGATGATGGTCGCCCGCTACGGAACGGTGGAGGACGCTCCCGGCGACAAGCCGGCCTGGGTCGACGCCGCCCGCCAAGCGCTGAAGGGCCGCCTGGCCGGAATCGACGCCGTGGTCTACGACTCGACCCAGGCGCCGGCCGAGGGACCGTACGGGACGGGTGACGACCGGCGGATGGACAGCTCCGACCAGTCGATGGCCGCCTTCGCCGCCATGGGCGCCGACCCCTGGTTCACCCCCGCGGTGGAGAACACCCTGCCCGACACGGTCATCGACACCGGCCCGGAGCGCACGGTCGCCAGCCACGACGCCACGTTCGGCTTCTCCGCCTCGGGCCACAGCGGCGGGTTCGAGTGCCGCGTCGACCGGGCCGCCTGGCAGGCCTGCACGTCGCCCCACGGTCTCACCGGGTTGCCCGACGGCCGCCACAGCTTCGAGGTCCGGGCCCTCAGCCCCGCCGGCCGGCCCGACCCCACGCCGGCCCGCCGGGAGTGGACCGTCGACACCACCGGCCCCGAGGTGACGGCGACGTCGCCCAAGGACAAGGCCACCAACGCCCCTCCCGGAGCGGAGGTGACGGCCACGTTCTCGGAGGCGGTCGACCCGTCGTCGGTGACCGACGACACGTTCACGCTCGTCGTCGAGGCCACCGGCGACATCGTGACCGGCAAGGTGGGTTACGACCCGGCGACCCGCAAGGCCCGACTGCGCCCCGACAAGGCGCTCCTTCCGCTGGCCGCCTACCGGGCCACGATCGGCGCGGCGGTAAAAGACCTGGTCGGCAACCCGATGACGAAGGACCACGGCTGGTCGTTCCAGACGACGGCCGACACGACGCCGCCCGGGCCGCCGTCGGGCCCCGAGCCCGGCCCCGCCCCGGGCCCCTCGCCGCCCGCGCCGCCTAGCCGTCCGTGACGAACACCAGCCCCTTCATGCCCGGGAACTGGGGATGCTCGTTACAGCGGTACACGTAATACCCGGCCCGGGTAAAGGTGATCGACCCCCTGTCCCCCGGCTTCTTGAGGTAGAGCGTCGTCGGCAGGGCGTCGAAGGCCACGCTGTGCGAGACGGGGTCGAGGTTGGTCCACTCGACGACGTCACCGGTGTGGATCCGCACCATCTGGTCGGGGGCGTTCATGGTCGCCGAGCCGACCACGAACGTGAAACCGACCACGACGTCGGACACCGTGGCCGGGGTGGCGGACGGCCCGGAAGCGGCGGACGGGCTGGCGGAGGCCGCCGGCGCCGGTCCGAGCCCGAGGCCGAGCGCCACCACCAAAGCCCGCCCTCTCACCGCAGGAACCCCACCGGGTGGAGCCCGTCGGAGGGCCGGGTGCCGAGGACCTCGCCGGCCGGCACCCGCTGGAGCCACCCGTCGAGGACGGTCGAGTACACCTCCCGGAAGTCGACCGTGCGGACGAGATTCTTGTTGCCGTCGAGCTGGGTCAGGCTGGGCTGGGAGCCGTAGAGGCCGCCGGCCACGGCGTCGCCGACCACGAACAGCGGGGCAGCCGTGCCGTGGTCCGTGCCGGCGCTCCCGTCCTCCTCGACGCGGCGGCCGAACTCCGAGAACGTCATCAGCAGGTAGTCGCCGGGCTTGCCGGTGGCGGCCGCATCGGTGGCGAACCGGTCGATGGCGTCGTCGAGCTCGGTCAGCAGCTTGGGGTGCATGGTCTTCTCGGAGGCGTGGTTGTCGAAGCCGGGGAGCGACACCATGGCGATCTCGATGCCGAGGTCGGAGGAGAGCAGCTTCACCGCCATCGCCACCTGGTCGGCCAGCGTCGCCGGGGGCTTGGCCTTCGGGTCGCCGAGCTTCTGGATGGCCCGTACGGCGTTGACCGTGGCCTGCTCGCTGGCCAGCATGGCCCGGGCCGTGGGGTCGGCCAGGTCGGCATCGGCGAAGTGCAGGAAGGCCTCGTGGAGCCGGTGCGGCTCCGACGCGGCGTCGCTGTCGCCGCCGTCGAAGAAGGTGAATCCGTTGAACGACGGCACGGCCACGCCGCTCTGCTCCGCCCCCACCAGCACGGTCGGGAGCCGGTTGCCGACGGCCACCGCCCGCACCACGCTGGCGCCGGACGGGCTGCGGTCGAGGTAGCGGCCGAGCCAGCCCGTCGACAGGTCGTGGGTGGGCCGGCCCGTCTGCCAGATGTCCATCGACTCGAAGTGCGACAGGTTGGGCTTGTCGTAGCCGACGCCCTGGACGATGCCGACCTTGCGGGCCTCGTACAGCTTGGCCAGCTTTGTCAGCGTGGGAGCCAGGCCGACCATGGTCGAGTCGGAGAGCTTGATGATCTCCTCCGGCTTGTAGCCCAGCGTCTTGCGCTTGTCGAAGTAGGCCGGCTGCCCGTAGGGCACCAGCGTGTTGATGCCGTCGTTGCCGCCTTCGAGGAGGACGACGAGGAGCTTGCGGCCGCCGGCCGGTGCCGGTTCGGCGCCCACCGCCCCGAGCCGGAGCCACAGCGGGCTGGTGGTGTAGAGGGCGAGGGCGCCGCCGGCGACCTCGAGGAACTGCCGCCGGGAGATGGTGTCGCCGCTCATCTCGCTCACCTCAGGTTGAAGTCGGGAGAGGCCAGCAGGAGCGTGAGGACCCCCCGGGTGCGGACCCCCGCGTCGGTCTTGGCCGCCGTCGAGGCGTCGAGGTATCTCCCCAGCGCCTCCTCGGTGGACCGGTAGAGCGACAGGAGCCCGAGCCGGTGCATCCACAGCGGGGCGGTGTCACGGGGTTCGCCGCCGGCCGAGTCGAGAACGGTGCGCACGGCGTTGTCGGTCACCAGCTTCCCGATGCGGGCGGCGAAGTTGTAGCGGGCCAGGGTGGCGGCGGTGTTGGCCCACGCCGCCCCGCCCTTCCAGCCGGCCACGTTGGGCGGCTCGAAGAGCTCCTGGCTCATGTCGTTGCAGGCGGTGACGATCTCGTCGAAGTCCTTGCGCTTCGGCTGAGCGGCCGGCGTGGGGGCGGCGGTCAGGTGGAGGAGCCGCAACGTGGCGGCCACGAACTCGGCCGGCGCCTTGATCGTCAGGCCGGGTCCGTCCGAGAACTCGGGCCGGAGCAGCAGGGCCTTGACCATGGCCTTGATGTCGTAGTTGGCGGCCAGGAAGGCGGCGGCCATGGCGTCTGTGACCTCGGGCTCGGGGTCGGGCCGGTAGAGGAAGCCGGCCAGGCGGGCCGCCACGAAGCGGGCCGCCACCGGGCCGTCGGGATGGTGGTCGAGGACGAGGTCGGCGACATCGGCCGGCCCCCACTTCCCCGTGTTGCCGAGGATCGTCTTGTCGCCGTCGTCGTGGAGCTCCTTGTGGTACAAGGCGTTGCCCTGGCCGTCGGTCGTGTAGCCGGTGAAGGCCCGGGCCGACTGGCGCACGTCCTCCTGCGTGTAGCGGTCGCGGCCGAGGGTGAAGAGCTCCATGAACTCCCGGCCGTAGTTCTCGTTGGGCTGGATCTTCTGGTTGGTGTTGCCGTCGAGCCAGATGAGCATGGCCGGGTCGGCGGTGATGGCCTTGCACAGCTCCCGGAAGTTGCCGCCGGCGTGGTCGCGCAGCAGGCGGTTCTGGGCCAGCATCGCCTTCGGCCGGCGCACCTTGGAGAAGCCGGTGGCGAAGTGGTTGTGCCAGTAGAGGGTGAGCTTCTCCTCCAGCGGGTAGCGGGTGACGGCCATCCGGTCGAGCCACCACCGCTGGTACGGCGCCAGGATGTGGGCGTCGGACTCGTTGGCCGGCGCCCCCGCCTCCAGCGACAGGACGGTCAGCTCGTCAGGCCGCGTCGCCGCCGGGGCGAAGGCCAGCAGCTCGTCGACCGCGGCGGCGTAGCCCTTGGCCGCGGCCTGGTCGATCTCGTCGACGCTGGCCCCGAA
>JAUZEY010000380.1 GCA_030838785.1 Actinomycetota bacterium
GCGGCTGTCGCCCCGCCGCCGGGGCGGTCGGGCGGTGGTCGAGGCCATCTTCGACCTGGAGCCGACCAGCGCCGACAGCGACTACGAGCTGGCCTTCCGGAACATCGGCGGCGGAAAGCGGGCGCTGGTGATCGTCTTCACCGACCTTCTCGAGGAGGGAGCGGCCCGCAGCCTGGTGGAGGCCGTGCCGGTGCTGGCCCGCCGCCACCACGTCGTGGTCGCCGGCGTCCGCGATCCCGACCACGACCGGGCCGTCCGCACCCCGCCGGCCGGTGTGCGCGACGTGCTGGCGGCGTCGGTCGTGGTCGAGGCCCTCGACGCCCGGGCCCGGGTGGCGGCCCAGCTGCGCCGGGGCGGCGCCGAGGTCCTCGAGGCGCCCCCCGAAGGGCTGGCGGCGGCCTGTGTCGGCGCCTACCTGCGGGCCAAGGCCCGGAGCCGGCTGTAGAGCGCGACCGGCCGGGCACGCCGGCTTAGCAGGCTGGCGCCGGCCGCTCCGGACGGCCCCGCCAGAAGACGAGGGTCCAGTAGGGGGCGGCCACCAGAACGCCCACGGCCACCGCCCCGGCCAGCGGAAGGCTGGTCGGCGTCACGAATCCCTCGACGAGGCCGGCCAGCACGAACCATGGCATCGTGCCCAGCACGATCTCGGCTCCGTGCCGGGCCCCGAGGCCGAGCGCCACCCGGCGGCTGCGCCGGCCGGGATCGATGAGGGCCCAGCCGACGGAGAATCCCGCCGCCCCGCTGACGGCGATGACCGACAGCTCCAGCACGCCGTGGGGCGCCACCAGCGACAGGAACGGGCCGGGCCGCCCGGCGGCCACCGTCAGCCCCGCCACCCCCCCGATCAGGGCGCCGTTGTAGAGGAGCACCAGGGTCGTGCCCACCCCGGCCAGGATCCCGCCGGCGAAGGCCACGAACGACACCTGGATGTTGTTGGTCAGGATCTGGCCGGCGAGCGTGGCCTGACGACCGAGGGCCAGGCCGAGGTCGCCCCCGCCGTGCTCGCCGACCCCCCGGAACTGGCTCGGGAGGAAGCGCCCGGCGGCGGCCGGGTCGGCGGCGGCCCAGACCCCGACCAGCAGCGCCGGCACGATCATCAGGAGCCAGCACAGCCCGACCAGGCCGATCCGCTCGCGGACCAGCCGCCAGTAGCCGCGGGAGAGGAACTGCCGGAGCGAAGCGCCCCGGCTCCCGGAGGCGTAGACCAGGTGCCGGGACCGGCCGACGAGGTCCTCCAACCGGACGGTCACGGGGTCGCCGGGCCATCGCCGCCGGGCCAGGGCGAGGTCGGCCGCCGCCGCCCGGTACGTCGACCCGAGCCGGCGCACCCCGGCCGGGCCGAGCTGCTCCGGCCGGCGCCCGGCGAACTCGACCAGCTTGCGCAGCTCGTCCCACTCGGGCGTGCGCTCCCGGACGAAGGCGTCGAGGTTCATGTGGGCAGGAGGGTAGGGGAAAGCGGAACGGGGGAGTTTCACCCGCCTCCCCCGAGGGACACTGGGACCGTGACGTACGACGACCGGATCTCGATCCCGACCCCCGAGGGCGTCGAGCTCGAGCTCGTCCTGGCCGGGGTCGGATCCCGGCTCGTGGCCGCCATCGTCGACCAGCTGATCAAGATGGGCCTGTTCCTGGCCCTGTTCGTCATCGGCGGCGCGGTGGCCGGTGACGAGGCGGGCGGCTTCCTCTTCGCCGTCCTCGTCGTCGCCTCGTTCCTGCTCTTCTTCGGTTACGACGTGGCCTTCGAGGCACTGGCCTCGGGCCGCACGCCCGGCAAGAGGGCCGCCGGGCTAAGGGTCGTCTGCCTGGGCGGCGAACCGGTCGGGTTCCTGGCCTCGGCCGTACGGAATCTGCTGCGGCTCGTCGACAGCCTGCCCGGCATCTACGCCGTCGGCGCCGTCTGCATCCTGTTCAGTTCCCGCAACCAGCGCCTCGGCGACCTGGCCGCCGGCACGCTCGTCGTCCGGGAACGCCGTGCGCCGCTTCCGGCCGTCCTGCCGAACGCCTTCGACGTCACGGTCGCCGACCGCTACGCCGCCTGGGATGTCAGCGGCATCACGTCGTTCGAGCTCGTCACCGTCCGCCGGTTCCTGGAACGCCGCTGGCAGCTCGACCCCGCCGCCCGGGGGCGCCTCGGCTGGGAGATCGCCGAGCGGCTGCGGCCCAAGGTGCCCGGCGCTCCGCCCGATCTCCACCCCGAACAGTTCCTGGAGGCCCTGGCCGCGGCCAAGGCCGCCCGGGGCTGAGCCGCGCTCCGGCGGTCGGTCAGGCGCCGACCTCGCGGCGGCCCTCGAAGGCCCGCCCGAGGGTGATCTCGTCGGCGTACTCCAGGTCGCCTCCGACCGGGAGGCCGCTGGCGATCCGGGTCACGCGCAGGCCCAGGGGCTGCAGCAGCCGGGCGAGGTACATCGCCGTGGCCTCGCCCTCGATGTTGGGGTTCGTGGCCAGGATCACCTCCTTCACGCCCTCGTCGGCCAGGCGCCCCAGCAGCTCCCGGATCCGGAGCTGCTCCGGACCGATGCCCTCGATGGGCGAGATGGCGCCGCCAAGCACGTGGTACAGGCCGCGGAACTCCCTGGTCCGCTCGACGGCCACGATGTCGCGGGCGTCTTCCACCACGCAGATCACAGTCGGGTCGCGGGTGTCGTCGCGACAGAAGCGGCACTGCTCGCCCTCGGCGATGTTGTAGCAACGCCGGCACCACGACACCTTCTCCTTGGCCTCGACGATCGCCTTGGCCAGGCGCTTGGCGTCCTCCGCCGGAAGGCGCAGCAGATGGAAGGCGATCCGTTGGGCCGACTTCGGACCGACCCCGGGAAGCCGGCCCAGCTCGTCGACCAGGTTCTGGACCGGGCCCTCGTACACGCCGGCGGGCTACTCAGCCGCCGAGGAGGCCGCCGAGGCCGCCGCCCAGCCCGCCGAGGGCGTTGGTGATGCCGCCGAAGCTCTGGGCCTGCAGCTCCTGGGCCATCCGCAGACCCTCGTTGACGGCGGCGACGATCAGGTCCTGCAGCATCTCGACGTCGTCGGGGTCGACGGCGCCGGGATCGATGGTGATCGACTCGAGCGTGCCCGAACCGGTGACGACGGCTTTGACCACCCCGCCGCCGACCGACGCCTCGACCGTTTCTGCGGCCAGCTTCTCCTGCGTGGCCATCATGTCGGCCTGCATCTGCTGAACCTGCTTCATCATCTGGTTCATCTCGTTCTTGCTGGCCATGACGGTCACTCCCTCACGGTTTCGCTCTCGATGCTGGCCCCGAACGTCTCGATGACGAGGCCGACGGGAGAATCTACCCCTCGCCCACCACCGGGCGGTTCCGGCGGACGGGCCATCTCGGCCACCATCTCGGCGGCCCCTGCGCCGGGGTCGGGTGCGGCCGGGGCCTCGGGCGCCGCTCCCTCCGCCAGGAGCGAGACGACGTTGTCGTCGACGACGACCTTGAGCCGGACCCTGCGGCCGAGCACCTCCGACAGGGCGGCGATGACGGTCGGGGCCTCGCCGGTGATGGTGGGCAGGTGGACCTTCTCGAAGCGCAACGGCAGCCCGACGACCACGGTCTCCCCCTCGATGCGGACGGGGTGGGCCTCCTTGGCCATGGCCTTGAGCCGGGGCCGGAACCCTTCCACCGCCTTGGCCCAGGCGGCGGTGACGTCGTCGAGGCTGAGCGGACCGTCCGCCGTCGGCGCGCCGCCGACCGGACCCGTCGGGCCGGTGGAAGACGGAGCCCCGGGCGCGGCCGGCCCGCCGGACGGGGTCGCGGGTTGCGGCGTCGCCGATCCGGCCGGGGCCCCGGGCGCGAGCGGCCCGCCGAGGGCGCCCGAGGGGTGTGGCGTCGCCGCACCGGGCGGGGGCTCGGCCGCAGGCGCCGGAGCGGCCGGGGGATGAGAAGCGGGCCGCGCCGCGCTCCGGCCGGGACCGGCCGGTGCCGCGCTCTTGCGGAGTGCGCCGAGGGCGGCCTGCGGCCCGGCCCGGGCGGCCGGCGGTTCTTCGGCCGGCGCGGCCGAGTCGGTGGCGGGGTCGGAGCCAGGCCCGGGCTGGGCTGACCGATCGGGAGCGATCGACCGGGCGGCCCGGGGCGCGCCCACCGCCGGCGCCGCACCAGAACCGCTGGCACCTCGAAGGTCGTCGAGAGCCCGCTCCAGCCGGGCGACCCGGTCGGCGAGCGCCTCGAGGGTGGACACGTCGCGCCGGGCCAGGCGGACGAGGGTGACCTCGAGCACCAGGCGGGGGTCGGGCGCCCGCCTGATCTCGATCGCCGCCTCCCCCAACGTCTCGAGCGCCCGGACGACCGCCGCCGTCCCCAGGGCCTCCCCCTGAGTGGCGAGCGCCGCCCGTTCCTCCTCGGGCGTCTCGAGGTGCACCCGGCCGGGCCAGGACAGGACGAGGAAGACCTCCCGGAGGTGGCGGAGGAGGTCGTCGGCCAGGTTGCGGGCGTCGACCCCGGCCCCGAGCTGGGCGTCGAGCCGTTCCAGCAGGCCGGCGACATCGCCGGCGGCCAGGGCGTCGACGATCCCGCCCCGGACCGAGGCCGCCGTCCCTCCGAAGAGGGCGGCGACCTGCTCCGGGCGGAGTTGGCCGTCGCCGTAGGCCAGGGCCTGGTCGAGCAGCGACAGCGCGTCGCGGGCCGACCCGCCGGCTCGGCGGGCGATCGTGGCCAGCGTTTCGGGAGCGGCCTCCACACCTTCCCGGGCGGCGATATCGGCCAGGTGGGCGGCCAGCCGGTCGGCGGGGAGGAGCGAGAACTCGAAGTGCTGCGTCCGGGACCGGATGGTGGCCAGCACCTTCTGCGGGTCGGTGGTGGCCAGCACGAAGATGACGTGCTCGGGCGGCTCCTCCAGCGTCTTCAGGAGCGCGGCCGACGCCCCCGGCGTCAGCATATGGACCTCGTCGATGATGTAGACCTTCCGGGCCCCGCCCGCCGACCGGTAGGCGACCCGCTCCAGCAGGGCCCGCATCTCGTCGACCTTGTTGTTGGAGGCGGCGTCGAGCTCCAGCACGTCCATCGAGGTGCCGGCGGTGATCTCGACGCAGGACGGGCAACTGTTGCAGGGCTCGCCCGGCGGAAGCCCCTCCCGGGGCCCGACGCAGTTCAGCGCCTTGGCCAGGAGCCGGGCAGAGGTGGTCTTGCCCGTCCCCCTCGGCCCCGAGAACAGGTAGGCGTGGCCGACCCGGCCCTCCCGCACAGCGTTGCGCAACGCCGTGCTCACCGTCTCCTGGCCGACCAGCTCGCCGAACGTCTGCGGGCGGTGCTTGCGATACAAGGACTGGAACGCCATGGCCCGTCCACCCTACCGGCGGCCTGCGACGCCACTGCACCCCCGATGGGTCACGACGGACCGTGCACCCGCCGTCGATCCGGCAGTCTCAGGCACTGATCCGTCGCTCGCTCAGGCCAGGCGACCCTGCGGCACACGGGGCGATCCGCTGAGAGCTGCTTCCTCCCGGACCTGACTCGGTTCGCGGGACCCCGTTGCGCAGGACCCGGCCATCTCCGCTGCGTGCGGACCGAACTCCTGAGACTGGTCGGACCTCGGGCGGGGATTCAGCCCCCCATACGTGGATTTGGGGTACAGGGCACCACGAGCTCCCCGCCTAGCACGGTCCGCCGGTCATGTTAGCGGAGGCAGGCGGCCGACGGCCGGGCCACTACGATGGGCGCCGCACGGGCGTCGGTTGCCTCATCGTCGATGGGCTGCCGTCGTCACGGCACGGAGAGCTGCGGGAGCGGCCGAACCGGCACGCCTGGAAAGTGTGTGGGGTGCAAGCCCCCGTGGGTTCAAATCCCACGCTCTCCGCTGGGTGACAACCCGCCGGTGACGGTCGGGCCCGGGGTCAGTCGATCCTGGGCTCGGCCGACCGGCGTGGTCCGGGCCCACCCGCAGGTAAGGGCCACTGGAGTGCTGCTCGGAGCAGACGCTCACGCCCAGCACCTGGGCGCAGGCCCCGCCGCCCCCCTTGGGGTCCGGGGCGGTGGGCGGCGGCGCCGACGGAGCGGGGTGCGGGTCCTTCGACTGCGCCGGCGGCGGCGGGGCGGCCTTGCGATTCTCCGGCGTGGACGGGGCGACCGGCCGGCCGAGGACCACCGGCCCCCGGGCCCGGTCGAGCAGCACCGGTAGACGGTTCGGGTAGTCGCGGGCGATCTGGGCCCGGGCCCAGGCGAAGGCGTCCTGCACCGAGCCGGGCGCCTTGCCCTGGAGCATGGCCCGGCGGACCATGTACTCGACCATGTAGCTGTGGCCGAGGCCCGAGTTCTCGTAGGCCACGTCGTTCTCGCCCGCGGCGGCAGTCAGGATCCGGCCGGGGGCGAGGGCGTTGTCAAAGCCACCGCCGTAGCAGGCCGCGATCCCAATCCAGGCCGTGCGGGCCTCGAGGTTCCGGAGAAGGTCGGCCACCTGCCCGTCGTACACGTTGTCGCCGTCGGCGGCGACGATCGCCTCGGCGACGTTCTCGCCGTCGTGGTAAGGGTCGCCGGCCACCTGGCGGACGTGGCCAGAGTAGAAGAAGACGGCCGTGGAGTCGGCCGAGGCCCGGGCGGTCATCCAGGTCAGGGCGCCCCGGATGTTGTCGGCCGTCGCCTGCTTGTCGAGGAGGACGAGCCGGTGACTGACCGGCACGCCGTAGGCGGCGAGGGCGCTGTCGACATCGCGGGCATCGGCCACGGCGGCGTTCAGATCGGCGTCGGTGCCGGGGTAGTCGTCGATGCCGACCACGACGGCCCAGACTCCGCCATCCTTGGGGCCGGCGGCGTAGGCGGTACGAGTCGACCGGACGGCGGCGGTCCGGGCCCGGGGGAAGTTGGCCGGTGCCACGATCGGCCGGTCGACCGGGAGCGCCGACGTCGGCGGCGCGGCCGGTGCGGCGGCGGGAGCGGTGGACGGCACCGGCTCCACGGCCACCGGCACGGCGTCGGGCGCGGCGGGGTCGACGGCCGGCGTCGCGCCCGCGCCAGGAGCGTCGCCCCCCGGGCCGAGCGGGAGGGCGGAGAGGGAGGCGGAGCCGAGGGGGGCGGCGAAGCCCCGGACGGCGGCGTTGCCGGCGCCGGTGGCGAACAGGGCGAGGACGGCCACGAAACTCAGCGTGCGGGCCCGTCGGCTATGGAAGCTGGCCCGCCGGACGGCCCCAACCCCGCCCGACGAAGCCGCTGCGGCTTCATTCGTCAGGCCGGATCGGGTTTCCTTCGAACCCCCGTACGCCGTCGAGTCTTCGATCGCCGTTTCCTCGCTTTTCCAAGCAGGGAAGTGCCCATTGCTACCCTGCGCGCCCGTAATGTCCACTTTACGTCACTTCATGCAGTTCGCGCTGGATGAGGCTGTTGCGGCTGTTGCGCATGACGACGTTCCGGTGGGCGCGGTGGTCATCGGCCCTGGTGGCGAGGTCCTGGCCCGCCGGCACAACGAGCGGGAATTGTCGAAGGACCCGACGGCCCACGCCGAACTGCTCGCCCTCCGCGACGCCGCCGCCACCCTCGGCCGCTGGCGCCTCGACGGCTGCCTGCTGGTCGCCACCCTCGAGCCCTGCCCCATGTGCGCCGGTGCCGCCCTGGCCGCCCGCGTCGCCACGGTGGCCTTCGGCGCCGCGGACCCGAAGGCCGGCGCCTGCGGCAGCCTCTACAACCTGGGCGCCGATCCCCGGCTCAACCACGAGTTCGCCGTCATCCCCGGGATCGCGGCCGAGGAAGCGGCCCGCCTCCTGCGGGAGTTCTTCGCCGGTCGCCGGGCCCCGCTGCCCTGAGACCCCTCACTAGACTCTCCCCCGGAGGGATGCGAGAGCGGCCGAATCGGACGGTCTCGAAAACCGTTGAGCCTCCGGGTTCCGTGGGTTCAAATCCCACTCCCTCCGCCGCCGCTGACCAGGTGCGTTCGCGTGAATGCCCTGGTCAGTAGCTCTTTCCGACCAGGTTCGGACGCGCCGACCAGCCACCGCCGGTGGCCGGCACTGCCCGCCAACAACCCCGATTCTGGGGTGCGGATGGGGCGCGAGCGGAAATCCTGGGGTGCGAAAGGGGTGCGGAATCGGGTCGGCCCAGCCCCGCACGACGACGCGCGTCCGACGAAGAGCGCCCCACCCAGCGTGGCGCCCTTTCGTTCTAGACACCCAGGTCGTCGTCGTGCCAGAAGCGCGCCCCGCATTCGGGGCAAACGTGGTCGTTAGCGCCAGGCCAGGTTTGGACTAGGCACCGAAATGGGGCGATCGGGCTATCGAGGAGCGGGGAGCTCCGGCCGATATTGGCGGTGTGCGTCGTTTCGTTGCTGCGGCCGTGGTCGCCGCCGTCACCTTGCTGCCGCTGCCTGCCGGAGCGCTGACCAGCTCGACCAGCGGCGGCTTCGACGCGAGCGGCCACGTCGAGACCATCGTCGATGGTGGCTCCGAAGGGCTGGCGGCGACGGTTCAGCCCGATGGGCGCATCGTCGTGGCCGGCGCCACCTTGGTCAACCGGCTCCCGACGAAGGTCCTCCTCGCCCGCTACCTGGCTGACGGGCAGCTCGATACCGGCTTCGACTCCGATGGCGTCGTGAT
>JAUZEY010000381.1 GCA_030838785.1 Actinomycetota bacterium
ACGGCCTCGGGCGGGTGACCCCGGCGGAAGATCGTCTCGATGCGGCCGCGGGTGCGGGCGTCGCCCCGGTCGCCGAGGTAGCGGGTGGAGCCGACGATCGGCGTGTCGATCACGCCGGGGCAGACGGCGGTCACGCCGACGCCGGACGGCGCCCAGTCGGCCCGCAGGCAGCGAGAGAGGGCCAGCACGGCGGCCTTGGTCGCCACGTAGGCGCCCTCGGTGGCCCGCATCGTGTAGGCCAGGCCCGACGAGACGTTGACGACCTGCCCGGAGCGGCGGGCGAGCATGGCCGGCCCGAAGGCGGCACAGGCGTGGACGACGCCGTCGAGGTTGACGGACCGGATCCAGCACCAGTCGTCGACCGACATGTCGGCGAAGCGGCCGGTCATGCCGACCCCGGCGTTGTTGACGAGGACGTCGACCGGCCCGGTGCGCTCGGCCAGGGCGGCCACCGCGGATGCGTCGGTCACGTCGCAGCCCTCCGCCCGGCCCGAGCCGCCCCGCTCGCCACAGAGGGCGGCGGTCTTCTCGGCCGCGTCCCTGTCGATGTCGGCGCAGACCACGGTGGCGCCGCCGGCGGCGAAGGCCCCAGCCGTGGCCCGACCGATCCCACTGCCCGCCCCGGTGACGACGACGACCCTTCCCGGCCCGAGCTTGTTGACCATGGGTCAACACCCTACTCGACTATTGACCGTAGGTCAATTAGACTGTGCGAATGGTCACCGCCGCCACCAACCGCCGGCTCGGGCCCGACGCCCGCCGGGCCCAGCTGGTCGGCGTCGGCCTGGCCCTCATGAAGGAGATGCCCTTCGACGAGGTGACGGCCGAGCTCGTCGCCCGGGCCGGTGGCGTCTCCAAGGGCCTGGTCTTCCACTACTTCCCCACGACCCGCGACCTGCAGGTGGCCATCCTCCGGGCCGCCACCGCCGAGCTGCTGGCCGACCTCGACGTCGGAGCCGGCCTGCCGCCCGACGAGCGGCTCCGGGTCGGTCTCGAGGCGTTCGTGCGCTACATCGAGCAGCAGCCGGCCAGCTACCAGGCGGTGGTACGCCGGGCCGGCTCGGACGAGCAACTGCTGGCCGTCTTCGAGGACACCCGCGCCGCCGTGGTCGACATCGTGGCCGCCACCCTCGGCCTCTCCGAACTTCCGGCCGCTCTCCGGCTCGTCATCCGGGGTTGGATCGCCATGGTCGAGGAGTGCGTCCTCCACTGGCTCGACGACCGGCCCATCGCCCGGGAGGAGCTGGTGGAGTTCCTCCGCCGGGCGGCGCTCACGATGCTGCCCGACGCGCTCAGGCTCGGCGGGGCCGCACCCGCACCGTAAGGGCCCCCCGGCCCCGGGTCCGCTGGGCGGTGCGGCCGAGCGCGGACGGCGGGCGGTGCCCCGCCGCCCCCGCCGCCACGCCGGTGGGCGCCGGCGGCGCCGGCGTAGCGGCGTGGAGGTCGTCGGGGGGAGCCTGCAGCGCCGCATCCGTCGGCGCCGGCTCCAGCCCCGACTTGGCCGCGGCGACCGCCACCGCCGTCGTCCCCGACGGCTCCAGCGCCCCCGTCACGCCGGTGGATACGAACCACCCCGAGACCCACGGCAGGGACGAGAACAGGTTGCGCCGCCACACCATCCAGTTGTGGGACTCGTCGGCGAAGTCGTGGAAGGCGACTGGCACGCCCCGCCGTTGGAAGGTCCGGGACAGCTCGACGGATTCACTCCGCGATCCGCCGTCGGCCGCCCCCACGTCGAGGTAGACCCCGAGCGGGAGGGTGAGCGGGATCGTCGGCAGGTACTGGCCCGGCGTGTTGGTCCGCTCCGCGGCCCGGTCCGAGCCGAACAGGTCACCCGTGTAGACGTTGTGCTCGGGCCGGTCGTAGCCGGAGTGGGACACGATCCCCGAGAAGCGGTCCTGGTGACGCAGGACCAGGTTGAGAGCGCAGTAGCCGCCGGTCGACAGACCCCCGATGGCCCGGGCGCCGCGGTCGGGGATCGTGCGGTAGTTGGCGTCGACGTAGTCGACGACGTCGTCCACGAGATAGGTCTGCACCCGCGGCCCGCCGGCGACGTCCTCGCACTCGGTGTCCCGCCGGTAGCCGCCGTTGACGTCGGGCATCACGACGATGAAGGGGGCGATCTCGTGCCGGGAGAGCAGGTCGTCCATGGCCCGGTCGACCCATCCGCCCCGGATCCAGTCGACGGAGATGCCCGGCGAGCCGTGCAGGAGGTACAGCACCGGGAACCGGCCGGCCGGACGGGCGGGATCGAAGTACTGCGGCGGGAGGTAGACGTAGGTGTCGCGGGCACCGATACCTGACGCCGGGCCGTCGACCTTGACCTTCTCGACGGTGCCGTGGTCGGGCATCGTGGCCGGCGCCGCCATCGCCTCCCCCGCCGGCCGGGCCGAACGGGCGGCGACGGGCCGGCTCACGAGGTCGGGCGAGACGTCCCCGAAGAGGGCGTGGAAGCTCGGGATGTAGGAGTAGTGGTCGTTGACCGCGGCGGCGGTGGCGGCCAGGGCGAAGGTGACCGTGGCCAGGACCAGGGAGAGCCGGCGCAGCCCGAGGCGCCACCCGCCGACCAGCGGGCGGCCGGCCCGGCGTCGCCTTCGCCGCCGGATGCCGAGCGCGAGCGCGGCCAACGGCCAGGCGACCGTTCCGCCTCCGAGCAGAGCAAGCAACCACCATGAGAGCAGCATGGTGGCCCTTCGTCGCGCACTGGATCACCCTCCGGACACTGCGACCCGCCTACCGTGGGGCCCTAGTATGCGCGCGTTCCCGATGAGGAGTGGATTAGTCCCCGGGGCGGCGTCGACAGCGGGCAGTCAGCTTGGACGTCGCGGTCGGCTCCGGGCGCCGGTCGCCGTCCTCGTCGCCACCGCGCTCCTCGGGTTGGGCGGGGCGCCGGCCGTGGCGTCGTCGCCGGCCCATCCCCTCCCCGCGGGCCGGGTCGAAATCCTGCGGGTGCCCTCGGGTGACGCCGACGGCCGGGTCCGGGAGGTCTGGGTCTACCGGCCACCGGCCGCCGAACGGGCCGACCTGCCCGTCGTGTACTTCCTCCACGGCTACCCGGGCGGAGACCGCAACGCCGAGAGCATCGGGTTGCCGTCGCTCCTCGACCGGGCCTTCGGGCGGCGGCACCGCCCGTTCGTCGTCGCCATCCCCGACGGCGGGAGTGCCATCCACCCCGACACCGAATGGGCCGACTCGGTCGACGGCCAGGTGCGGCTCGAGCATTTCGTGACCGACACGCTGGCCCGGGCGGTGGAGGGTCCCCATCCCCGCGACCGGCGGCACCGGGCCATCGCCGGGTTCTCGATGGGCGGCTACGGGGCCATGAACATCGCCCTGCGCCACCCCGGGCTCTACGGCCAGGTCGTCTCGATCGCCGGCTACTTCCACCCCGACGACCCCGACCGGATGGGCGGGGGCCAGGCCACCTGGGCCCGCGCCAACAGTCCCGATCGCCTGCTGCCCAACGGACGGCGGACGCACGTCCTGCTCGTCGATGCAGCCCGCGAGCGGGATCCGCTCATCAAGGGCGAAGCGTCCCGCTTCGCCGGCCTCGCCCGCCACGCCGGGCTCCACCCGACCCTGGTCGTCGCTCCCGGCGGCCACGACTGGCCGATGGTGGGGAGCCAGGTGCCGGCCGTGGCCCACTTCCTCGACCGCGGCTGGCCCCGGCTCCGCCGTTCCTGATCCGAAGCCCTACCGCGTCCAATATCCCCACTCCGGGGGACACCGGCGCCCCGGAGGACCGGTACCGTCTCGAAGGGTTCGCCGCGACGCGCCCGCGCCGCCACAACTTCGGATCGGAGGCCGGCCGTGGAGCTGATCGAAGGGCTGGGGCTCGGAGGAGCAGGGAACGATGTCGTGAAGGCCGTCGAATCGGCCATCGAGCAGGGCCGACCGGCCGTCGAGGCCGCCCTGCGCAACGCCCGTCCGGCTCTGGAGGCCAGCCTGCGGGCGGCCGGGCCGGCCCTGGCGGGAATCGTGGCCGCCAGCCTGCCCGCCCTCCAGGAGGTGGCCCGGGCGGTGGTCCCGGCCGTCGGCGAGGTGATGAGGACGGCGCTGTCGACCGTCGGCGAGGGTGTCTCGGGGGTGTCGTCAAGCGCCTGACCTCGGCGTTTTCTCAGGAGCATCACCCCGATCAGCCCGCCCGGCCCTTACGATTTCCTGGCGGGATGTGTCCCATCCCCAAAGGAGATTGACATGGAGACCCTGGGCCTCGTGACCGTCCTCGTCCTCGGAGCCGGCGTGCTGGCGGCCGGCGCCGCTGTCGTGTTGAGCATGCCCGACATCAACCGGTACCGCCGTCTGAAGAAGATGTAGCCGCGGGGCGGGCCCTCCGATCGGGGATGATCTCCGCGTGCGACCGGTCGGAGGCCCCAGCAACGACACGCCGCCGGCTCCGGTCGGCC
>JAUZEY010000392.1 GCA_030838785.1 Actinomycetota bacterium
TCGAGACCTGCGAGTGGACGGCGGAGGGGGTCGACCTGCGGCCCGTCCTCGAAAAGCTCGGAATCAAGCCCCGGAAAGGGCTCCCGGCGGTGTACGCCGCCGTCGAGGGCACCCACGCCGGGCTCCCGCTGTTCGATTCGATCGTGCTGCTGGGGCGGGAGCGGGCCGTCGGACGGGTCCGGGCCGCGCTCGCCCTGCTGTAAGTATCCGCCCCGGAAGGGTCCTCCCCGTGCTGAGATGTAGGGGTGGTCGAGACTACGGCCGGGCGGGCCGTCGGAGCGGCGAGGGGGACGAGGGCGCTGGACTGGGCGAAGGTGCTCCGCCGGGCACTGGTCGTGGCCGTCGTCATCCCCGTCCTGTACTTCGGTGTGACCTTCGTGCAGGTGTGGCGGACGAGCCGCCACGACGGCGCCCAACCGTCGCAGGCGGTCGTCGTGCTCGGGGCGGCGCAGTACGACGGGCGGCCCTCGCCCGTGCTGCGGGCCCGCCTCGACCACGCCGCCGACCTCTACCACCGCAACCTCGCCCCGGTGGTGGTCGTCACCGGCGGGAAGGCCGAGGGCGACCGGTTCACGGAGTCGGCGGCCGGCGCCAACTACCTCCACACCAAGGGCGTGCCCGACGAGGCCATCCTCCGGGAGGCGACAGGGCGGACGTCGTGGCAGTCGCTGGCCGCCTCGGCCCGGTTCCTCCACCAGCGGGGGATCCACGACGTCGTCCTCGTGTCGGACCCGTTCCACGCCGCCCGTATCCACGGCATCGCCTCCGAGCTCGGGCTCCGCTCCGCCACCTCGCCCACCCGGACCAGCCCGATCAAGGGCCTGTCGGAGTTCCGCCACCTGGTGACCGAGACCGCCCAGGTCGGCGTGGCCCGGGTGATCGGGTTCCGCCGCCTCGTCCGGGTCGAGCAGCGGTTCGCGGTCTCCCAGCGGGCGCTGGGGCCCGGTCGCGCTATCCTCTGAGGCGCCCGGTCGGGGGTGGTGTAATCGGCAACACTGCAGGTTCTGGCCCTGCCATTCGGGGTTCGAGTCCCTGCCCCCGAGCTCGAAAGCAGCAGGAAAGGGGCCCCGCAGGGGGCCCCTTTCCTGGCTCTTCGGCACATTTGTCCGGTTTTCCTGAGAAGCCGGCTCCCGCCCGCCGGCCCCGAGGTGGGATCCTGGGAGCTTCGAGCGTGGGGGTGAGCATGGGGCCGATGCCACAACGACGCCGGCCGGGGGCCGCCCGGCTGGGGTTGACCTTGTTGATCTCGTCGTGGCCGGTGCTGGCCGGCGGCGCCGGCGCGCAGGCGGCGGCGGCGACCTGCCTCGGCGTCCCGGCGACCATCGTCGGCACGCCCGGCAACGACAACATCACCGGCACGCCCGGCGACGACGTCATCGCCGGCCTCGGGGGCGACGACACGATCGACGGCGCGGGCGGCAACGACACGATCTGCGGCGACGACGGGAACGACACCATCCACGGCGGCCCCGGCGACGACGTCCTCCAGGGCGGCGCCGGCGACGACGTCCTCTACGGCGACGACGGCCGCGACTCGCTGGCCGGCGGCCCCGGCCAGGACAAGCTCTTCGGCAGCAACGGCGACGACGACCTGACCGGCAACGACGGCGACGACCAGCTCTTCGGCGAGGCCGGGAACGACTCCCTGTCGGGCGGGCCGGGCTCCGACCGCTGTGACGGCGGCCCGGGGCGGGATCAGGCCGACTCGACCTGCGAGGCGACGGCCGGAGTCCCGTGAGCCGTCATCTCCGCCCGTAGCGGATGAAGACGAACACGACGCCGGCGCCGCCGAAGATCACCCAGAGGAGGAGCGGCAGGCGGGACGGCTTGGCGTAGTCCTTGGTCTTCTCGATCGACAGGCGGCCGTCGCCGCCCCGCTCCAACGAGGCCTGCTCGACGCTCGAGACCTTGTTGATCTTGAGTACCACGCGGCAGGTCGTGGTGTCGGGGACGATCCGCAACCCCTGGCTCCCCGGGTGCTCGGACCAGGACTGGCCCTGCACGAAGCCGATGACCTTCTGCATCTGGTCGATTTCAGGCTGGGGGCACTTGTCCGTCGGCTTGAGGTTCACCGAGGCCGTGGGCTGGGTGGTGAGCGTCTGCGCCGACGCCGGGCTGCCGGCGCTGACGGGGAACAGGAGCAGGGCCGCCACCGCGGCGACGCGGGTCCACATGGATCGAGTATCGCACCCGATGCGGGCGGAGCGGCGACAGGGTCAGAGGGTGGTCAGCCAGCCGGGATAGCCGCAGGAGAGCTCGGCGCCGAGGCCGTCGGGCAGGTCGAGGGATCCGAAGAACCGCTCCGCCGCCGCCTTGAGGGCGGCTACCAGGTCGGGCTCCGGCCCGAAGGCCTCGAACCCGACCGTCGTCCACTCCTGGCCCTGGGCCCGGAGCTGCGTCAGCTCCACCCGGCAGCCGGCGTCGTCCCGGTAGGGGATGGTGGTCAGGCGGCGCCGCTTGTCGACCTTGACCCAACAATCCTCCGGCAGGCCGAGGCGGGGGAGGAGCCGG
>JAUZEY010000421.1 GCA_030838785.1 Actinomycetota bacterium
CAGCCCGCGGTCGCCGGAGCGACCGCGGGCTGGTAGGGGGACGGGGGACGGTCAGTTGACGGCGGGGCTAGGCGACCTGCCGGGCGATGGTGGAGGTCGTCTCCTGCACGGTCGTCGGCGTGTTCTCCGTGGTGGTCGTGGTCGGGGATTCCGGGCACGGCGAGACCCAGAACACCTTGTGCTTCACGTCGGAGCCCTTGGAGCCGTCGGCGTGGATCGTGACCTTGACGTGGTAGCCCTGCTTGGCATGGGGGGTCACGCCGGTGAAGTCGAGGGTGTACTGGCGGGCGGCGTCGAGATCGTTGGCGCCGCCGGCCGGCGTTGCGGGGCTGCTTCACCCCCTTCCGTGGGGCAAATCGCGCGCCGGACCCTTGCCGCAGAGGGCCACATCCCGGAGGATCAAAGGATGCATGATGTCCAAGGGACGGATGACGACCTGGTGCCCGTCGTCGACGAGGTGACCGGGCTCGCCAACCGCCGGGGCTTTCTCGAGATGCTCCGTATGGAGGAGCGGCGCCGGGCGCGTTACGGCGGCTCGCCGACCCTCATGATGGTCGACGTCGAGCGCACCGTCGCCCCCCTCGCACCGGCCGAGCGGCCCGGGGCGCTGCTCCAGATCGCCGCTGTGCTGGCTGACGCCACCCGCGACACCGACACCCTCGGGCGGGTCGACGACTACCGCTTTGCCCTCCTGGCCATCGGGACGGGTTCGGAACCGGCACCCATCGCCGGGCGCCTGCGGCTCTTCCTCGAGTTGCGGGGCGTGCAGGCCGTCCTCACGCCGGCCGGTATCGGCAGCCTCGAGCAGGCCTGGCGGGAGCTCGACGGCCCCGCCCGTCCGGCGGCGACCAAGTTGCGGCTCGTCCGGCCGGAGACCGACCCCCAGAGCTGACGTCCCCCCAGAAGCTGAGAGCTGAGGTCTGACGCCGAAGCTGGGAGCTGAGGTCTACGCCGCGGGGAGGCCGGCGGCCTCAACGGCGGCGGGGACCTCGATGGCCGTCCACGCCGTGCCCCGCACGGCGTAGGGGGTGATGCGCACCACGTTGGGCCGGTCGCCGCCGGGCCAGGTGTCCAGCGCCAGCGCCTCGATCCGAGCCCGCAGTTCGGGGGGGTCGGCGTCGATCACTTCCTGGGCGAGGCCCTCGAAGCTGACCGCCCAACCCTGCCCCGACGAGTCGATGTGGTCGACCTCGAAGGTCGCCATCGACCGGGTGATGCCGGACAGCTTCGTCCCGACCTGCGTGCGGAAGACGACGGCGTCGCCGTCGAGGGCGTAGTTGAGCGGGAAGATGTAGGGCTCCCCGGCCAGGGTGATGACGAGACGGCCGACCTGCTCGCCACCCCGCTGGAGCAGGGGGAGGGCTTCGCCGGCCGAGAGGGTCCGGCGGGCGACGACGGGGATATCGAGAGGGGCAACCTGGTCGGCGGGCAGAGTCGGCAGGCCGGAGACGACCCGCTGGCCGGTGATCCGCTCCGACCGGATGAGCAGGAGGCGGTCGGTGGTCGCCACGGGCCAGGGGGCCAGGCTCGGCCGGACAAGGGCCACGACGTCAGCGTCGAGATCCTCCACCGGGCCCTTGACCACGATGCTCCAGCCCCCCCGATTGGCGGGGTCGAGGACGTCGGCCTCGAAGGCCACCACGGTGCCGGGGGCGATGGCGTCGCCGGCGCTGCCGGCCCGCACGGCCACGACGAGCTCACCCTCCACCACGGCGAAGGCAACGGGTTCGAGGGTCGTGAAGTTGGGGGTCGGCACCGCGAGCCGCCCGACGGGGGCGGTGGGCAGCAGTCGGCGGCACTCGGCCGCGGTCAACCTCTCGAGGTGCGGGAACTCCATACCGTCTGAATCGGCCGGGGGGCAGGCCGTCTGAAGGAGATCCGGGGGAAGGCGAGCGTCAGATGCCGCGGATGTGGCGAAACCAGCCTGTGACGACTTCGACGTGGGCGGTGTGGGGGAAGAGATCGACCAGGCGCAGCGACCCCAGGCTCCACTCGGCGCCGGCCAGCAGGCCGGCGTCGCGGCCCAGAGCGCCGGGGTCGCAGGACACCAGGGCCAGGGCCTGCGCCCCGGTCGCCCCGATGCGGGCCACCACCTCGGCGCCCAGGCCGTGCCGGGAAGGGTCGGCCACCACCACGTCCACGGCGGACGGGCCCCAGCGGCGCACGTCGCTGCGCACGATCCGGGCGCCGCCCAGATCGGCGAGGTTGATCCGGGCGTCGGCCACCGCCGATCGGTTCGACTCCACCGCCACCACCCGTCCGCCGGTCCGTTCCCCGAGGACGCCGGCGAACAGGCCCACGCCGCTGTAGAGATCAGCCACCGTGGCGCCGTCGGTCAGGGCGTCGCCGAGGGCGGCCACCACGGCGTCGACCAGCGCCTCGGCCCCGTCGGGCCGGCTCTGGAAGAAGCTCTCGGCCGAGATGCGCCACCGGCGCCCGGCCACCACCTCGTGGATCCACGCCCGGTGGCCGGCGGCCAGGTCGTCGGCCCCGACCGTCTGGATGCCGGCCGGCACCCGGCTGTCGCCGACCTTCGGGGCGCACAGGACCAGCCGTTCCCCGGTGGCGGCCCCGGCCCGTACGGTCACCTCCCGCACCGGCGGCGGGAAGACCCCCTCCCGCAGCACCTCGTCGACCAGCGGATGGGCGACGAGACAGCCCCCCGGCCCGACCGCCAACGGGTCGTGGGCGTGGCGGAGCCGGAACCCGGCCCGGCCGTCGTCGTCGACGACGGCCCGGACGGTGGTCCGCCAACCCTCGGCGGCCAGCACCGGCCCGAGGTCGGGCTCGGGGGGCTCCACCCGGCCGATGCGGCGGAGGGCGTCGGTCACGATCCGCACCTTGAGCTCCCGCTGGGCCTCCGGCGCCACATGCTGCCAATCGCAGCCGCCGCACCCGTCCGCCACCCGCAGGCAGGGGGCCTCCGCACGTTCCGGCGCCGCCTCGAGCACCGCCACGAGGTCGCCCCGGGCGAACCGGGCCTTCTCCTCCGTGACCGCCACGGTCACCCGCTCTCCGGGAAGGGCGCCCCGGACGAACACGGCCCGGCCGTCACCCAGCCGCCCCACGCCCTCCCCGCCGGCGGCGATACCGGTGACGTGCACGTCCTCGTGCTGGGAGACCTCCATGGCCGAGAGGGTGGCACACCGACACCCGCCGACCCGCACGGCCGGCCTGGGTCACGCCGCAGGCGCATCGGGGGAGGAGGCCGCCGGCGCGACGCCGATCCGCTGTCGCCGGTCATCGTGGACGTGATCTTCGAGACCTGGCCTGTCTCGAAGGCGCCGTTCGCTCGTGGCCGGGATACCGGGACAGACTGCCGGGCCGATGCCCCCGCCGCCGCCGGCCCGACGCCTGATCCTCGCTTCGGCCTCGCCGGCACGGCGGCGGCTGCTCGTCGGAGCGGGGTTCGACCCCGAGGTCATCGTGTCGGGCGTCGACGAGGAGGGCTTCGAGGCCGCCGACCTGCCGGGGCTGGTCACCGCACTGGCGGCGGCCAAGGCCGAGGCCGTGGCGGCGAGGCCGGAGGCGGCCGGGGCGGTGATCGTGGGCTGCGACTCGCTGCTCGACGTCGACGGCGTCGCCCACGGCAAGCCGGCCGGTGAGGCCGAGGCCCGGGCCCGGCTCCAGGGCCTCCGGGGCCGGTCGGCGATTCTGCGGACGGGCCATTGCCTGATCGACACCGCCACCGGCCGTCGGGCCGCCGGAGCGGCGGCCACCGAAGTGGCCTTCAGCCGCTTCACCGATGCCGAGCTCGAGGCCTATCTCGCCACCGGCGAGCCCCTCCACGTGGCCGGGGCCTTCACCCTCGACGGCCGCTCGGGGCCGTTCGTGGAGCGGCTCATCGGCGATCATGGGAACGTGATCGGCCTCTCGCTGCCCCTGTTCCGGACCCTCCTGGCCGACATCGGCCTGACCGTGATGGACCTGTGGAGCTGACGTCGGCGCCGGTGGCCGCCTCCGGCTCGGCGCCCAGCCTTTCTATCGGGCCGCTCCATCTCGAACCGCCGGTGGTGCTGGCACCCATGGCGGGTGTCACCACGCGGGCCTTCCGGCGGCTGTGCCGGGAGTTCGGGCCCGGGGGGCTCTACGTGAGCGAGATGCTCACGGCCCGGGCGCTGGTGGAGGGCAACCCGCGGACGGGCCGCATGCTGCGCTTCGACGCCGACGAGCGGCCCCGCAGCGCCCAGCTCTACGGGGTGGCGCCGGGCACCGTGGGCGAAGCCACCCGGCGGCTCATCGGCGACTTCGGTGTCGAGCACGTCGACCTCAACTTCGGCTGCCCGGCGCCCAAGGTCACGGCCAAGGGCGGCGGCGCCGCCCTGCCCGTCCGACGCCGGCTCCTGGCCGACGTGATCGGGGCCGCGGTGCGGGCCGCGGCCGGCGACGGCGTGCCCGTCACGGTCAAGTTCCGGCGGGGCATCGACGAAGGCCTCCTCACCGGCGTCGCCACCGGGCGGATCGCCGAAGGCGAGGGCGCCGCCGCCGTGGCCCTCCACGCCCGGACGGCCGAACAGCGCTACGCCGGCGACGCCACCTGGGCCGCCATCGCCGAACTGAAGGCGGCGGTGACCACGATCCCGGTGCTGGGCAACGGCGACATCTGGGAGGCCCACGACGCCGTCCGCATGATGGTCGAGACGGGCTGTGACGGCGTCGTGATCGGACGGGGTTGTCTGGGCCGGCCGTGGCTGTTCGCCGATCTCGGCGCGGTGTTCGCCGGCGGAGCCGCCGCACCGCCTCCGGCCTTCGGCGCCGTGGCGGCCGTCATGTTGCGCCACGCCGAGCTGCTGGCCGAGGACGAGGGCGAACAGCCCGGGCTCTGCTCGTTCCGGCGCCACGCCGCCTGGTACACCCAGGGTTACGCCATCGGCGGCGACGCCCGCCGGGCCCTCGGCCAGGTGTCGTCGCTGGCCGGCCTGGCCGTCGTGCTGGACGGGATCGACGCCGGGCTGGCCCTGCCCCCCGAAGCGCTGCGCTGGAAGCGGGGCCACACCGACGGACCCCGCCCCGTCCGCCTGCCGCAGGGCTGGCTCGGCCTCGTCGACGACCCGACCCCGCCGGCCGGCGCCGAGAGCCTGGTCAGCGGCGGCTGAAACCGGCGTTCGATTTCCGCTGCATCCCGGTAAAGGAACGCCGGTTCCGCTGGGGGCCGGCCGGAGGCGATTCCGGCGTTCGATTTCCGCTGCATTCCGGCAAAGGAACGCCAGTTCGGAGCAGGCAGGTCCGGTCGGTCAGCAGACGCAGACGGGGCGGACGCGGTCGGGCCGCACCGAGAGGGGGAGGGTTTTCCCGGTGCGGCCCGACGGCTAGGAGGCCGAGGCGGTTAGTGCGTAGCCTTGGCCAGGTCGAGGCGGCCCTTGCAGTTGTCGCAGGCGACCTTCGGATCGGACGTGTTGATCAGACGCTCGACGGCTTGCTGGGGCGAGAGGCCCTCGGCCAGGAGCAGCGCAACGGCGCCCACCACGTGCGGCGTGGCCATCGAGGTGCCGGCCAGCGATTCGTAGGCGTTGGGCGACCCGGCCTTCCAGAAGGTCGAGTAGATGTCGTGGTCCTTGTTGCCGTCGCCGGCGCCGCCGGGGGCGAGGATGCCCCACTTGGCGCTACCGATCGGGCTGGAGTAGGAGCTGACCTTGTCGTCAGGACCGGTGGCGCCGACGATCAGGGCGTCGAGGTCGCCGTAGTTGGAGCTGCCGAGCCCGAGACCCATCAGGTCGGAGTTGCCCGCCGCCACGACCGGAACTGCGCCATGCGACCAGGCGTACTCGATGCCGTCGCGCATGCTCGTGCCGAGCAGGCTGGTGAAGACGAAGTTCGGGTCGCCCAGGCTCAGGTTGACCACCTTGGCACCGTGGTCGACGACCCACTTGATTCCGGCGTTGATGTCTTCCTCGGTGCCGGAGCCGGCGGCGTTGAGGGCCTTGGCCACCACCAACTGGGCGTCGGGTGCCACGCCGGCGATCCCGATGTTGTTGTCTTTGTTGGCGGCGATGATTCCGGCCACGTGGGTTCCGTGACCCTGGTCGTCCTGCGGGGAACCGGTGCACTTGGCCGGGTCACCGGCTGCGCCGACACAGCTGGTGCCTTCCACCACCTTGCCGGCGAGATCTTCGTGGTTGAGGTCGACACCGGTGTCGACGATGCCGACGCGCACGCCCCGGCCCGTGGTGTGCGCCCATGCGTCGGCGGCACCGATCTTGGCCAGGCTCCACTGCTTGGCGAAGTCTGCGTCGTTGGAGGCACCGGCCGTTGTGGCCACGAGGCCGACGGTGAGGAAGGCGCACAGGGTCAGCGCGAGTCCGCGAATTCGCATGGACCTGCTCCTTTGATTGTCTCGGTCTAGCTCTCTTCGGTTTCGGCCCCGATCGTCGGCAAAGCCGGCGGTCGAGGTGCCTACTGGTCCCCAGGTACAGCGCTGTGAAGAGTGCCGAGAAGCTACGGAGTCAGGTGCAGGGAACCGTACCGGAGCGAAAGTCGCCCGGGCAGCGGGAGCGCGGCGGAACCGACGGCATCAGCAGTCAGTCTCCTATTGCGCACATGATCACTCTACGCACGACCTCGTCCGTTAGCGACCCTTTCGGGGAGATTTCCCGGCCCAAAGGCCAGTGGAAAATGGGAAAAAAGGTGCATATTGATCAGCCGACGGGGTAAGCAGGCGTTGACACTGGAAGTTTCCTCCATATCGATTTCTCATCGAAGAGAGGTGGGATCCATGAAGAAGGGCCTGCGCGGGGCGCTGATCGCGCCACTCCTGGGTGCCGTGCTCCTCCTCGGAGCACCGTCGGCCACGTATGCCGCCCCGGACAAACCCGGCGATCCTCCGGCGTCCGGTTCCCAACCGCCCCGGGGGGCGCACTCGGGGCACCCGGACAATCCGGACCCGAAGGACAGCCACTCCGCCAAGCCCGGCGATCCCGGCTCCAAGGACCCCAAGGCCGACCCGCCGAAGGACCCGAAGGCCGACCCATCGAAGGACCCGAAGGCCGAGCCGCCGAAGGACCCGAAGGCTGACTCGCCGAAGGACCCGAAGGCTGGCGACAAGGGCCCCAAGAACGGCGACGCCGGCAAGGATCCCGCGAAGGACGACAACCACGACAGCCATTCCAGCGACCAGCACGACAGCTGGTACGGGCACTACGACCACGACCACTACGGCTACCACGGCCACCACAACTGGGACACCCACCGGCGCTACTACCGCTACGGGTACCGCGGCCCCGGCTATTACGACGACTGCGGTTACTACGGCCCCAACGGCTACGACGGCTACTACGACAGCCCCGACGCCTGTGACTGGCAGTACGGGTCCCAGGGCCAGTCGCTCCGGGCCAACCTGTCCGGCGACCAGGAGGTGCCGGGCCCCGGCGCACCGAACGCCGTCGGGACGGCCAACATGTTCGTCGACACGGCCAACGGGCGTCTCTGCTACCGGCTCGGCTACGACGGCATCGACCGCCCGACCATGGCCCACATCCACCAGGGTGGCCCGGGCCAGGTGGGCCCGCCGGTCATCGACCTCCACCCGGAGAGCAACGGTGACGAGGGCTGCGTGGCCGCCGACCCGACCGCCCTGCGCAACCTCGCCGAGCACCCCGAGGCCTTCTACCTGAACCTCCACACCGATCAGTACCCCGACGGGGCGATGCGGGGCCAGCTGTTCAGCACCGACCGCTACTAGACCAAAAGAAGGGGCGGACGACCGCAGAGCGCCGCCGGGTGGGGATCTCCCCGCCCGGCGGCGTATCGCGTCAGCGTCGTGCGGCTACAGCAGGCAGATGACGATGAGCCCGCCGCACCGGCCGTGGCGGCCGTCATGGCCGTCGTCGTGACCGTCGCCGTCGCCGTCGCCGTGGCGGTAGCCGTCGCGGGGGTGGTGCCGGTGGCCGTCCTCGTGGCCGTCACGCTCCCGGTGGTCGTGCCGGTGGCCGTGATCGTGGGCCGGGGTCGGCACCGCCTGTGTCATGGAATCCGGGGTGGCGGCCCGGGCGGGGGCGGTGCCGAAGACACCGACGCTCAGGCTCAGGGCAGCCAGGAGGGCCAGGATAGGTCGCTTCACGCGACTTTCCTTTCTGTCCGTGGCCCGGAAGTCTCATGCAATCAGATCCGAGCAAAAAGCGCAATGCGCACGACCAGGGTCTTTACGCACTCCCGCCCCGGGCGTGGGCCTCGGCCTCCGCCAGCAGGGCTTCCTCCGCCCCTTCGACCGCCGCCCGGAGGGCGGTGCAGGCCCGGCGGCGGCGACCGAGCTCCCGGCCCGACGCCGTCAGCAGCTCGGGGAGCCGGGCCCAGCCCCCGGTGACCGTCCGGCCGGCCAGGACCGCCCGCGGATCGTCGAGGGCGGCCAGGACCCCGGCCGGGACCTCGATGCCGGCTTCTCCCAGGGCGGCGACGACGTCGTCGCCGGTGACCGGCCGGCCGGCGTCGGCCGCCCGCCGGGCGGCCAGGCCGAGGAGTTGGTGCACCGTCCGGCGGTCACCGAGGCCGTGGCCCACGATCCCGTCGGCGAGGTCGGCCAGGACCAGCCCGGGGTCGGCCGCGCTGCGGGCCAGGGCCGGCCGGTTGACGTGCAGGGTCGATACCACGCCGGCCAGGAGGTTGACCGCGCCCGTCACGGTGACCAGCGCCCGCTGCACGTCACCGGCCGTCGAGAGGAAGTGGTCGGTGCGGGCGCTGCCCGTGCGGAGGATGCCGAGGAGGCCGGCCAGCGCCCCGGCGGCGGACCCGCCGGCGTGGCGGATGACGGCCAGGGCGTAGGGGTTCTTCTTCTGGGGCATGAGCGCGCTGACCCGGCAGTACTCGTCGGCCAGGTCGACGAAGCCGTAGGCGGGTGAGGCCCAGATCTCGAGGTCGGCCGCCACCTGGCCCGCCTCCGTGGCCAGGGCGGCCAGCGTGGCCAGCAGGTCGACGAGCCCGTCGGCCTGCCACATGGCGTCGCGGGCGTGGGGGATCACGCCGTAGAAGCCGAGCCGGGAGGCGAGGAGCTCCCGGTCGAGGGGGAGCGAGCTGCCGGTGGTCCCCCCGGCGCCGGCCGGGCTCCGGTTGACCCAGGTGTAGGCGTTCTCGAGCCGCATCAGATGACGGAGGACGGGCTGGGCGTGCCCGGCCAACACGTAACCGAGGGTCGTCGGCTGGGCGGGCTGGAGGTAGGTGAAGTCGGCCATCAGCGTGTTGCGGTGGCGCCGGGCCAGGGTCAGATAGGCCTCGCCGAGGCGTACGAGGGCCGAGTGGGCGTGGAGCACCGAGCGGCGCAGGGCGATCCGCAGCGCGACGCGGGCCGCCTCCCGCCGGGGACGCCCGACCGTCAGCCACCCCGCCCGGCTGCCGGCCTTCGCCTCCAGGTACCGCTCCCGCGAGTTCCAGGGGTCGCCGTAGGCCGCGTCGTAGGGGAACTCCTCCGGCGGGACGGCGACCATCTCCAGCAGCGCCGCCAGGAGGGCGGCGGCGTCGTCCGGCGGCAGGACCCCGAGGTCGGCGAGGGCCAGCACGTGCCCGATGTCGGCCAGTCCGAACCCGTCGTGGAGCAGGTAGGCGTCGGCCATCTCGGCCGCGAAGCCGGCCGCGACCAGCTCCTCGCCCGCCGCCGCCCCGAGCCGCCCGCCCAGCCCGAGGAACTCGGGAGCTTCACCTGCCTCCCCCGACGGAGACTCGGGTGCTTCACCTGCCTCCCCCGACGGAGACTCGGGAGCTTCACCTGCCTCCCCCGACGGGAACTCGGGAGATTCACCTGCCTCCCCCGACGGGAACTCGGGAGCTTCACCTGCCTCCCCCGACGGGAACTCGGGCCCCTCGCCGTTCACGTCACTCCCGGCAGATCGGCGAGGATGGTGGGGGCGGGCGCCGCAGCGGTCATGGCAGGGCCGCCAGCGCACTGGGTGTGCCGCCGGTGTGGAGGAACACCACCGGGCCGGTGAGACGCCCGGCCCGGGCCTCGGCCACCAGGGCGGCCATGGCCTTGGCGGTGAAGACGGGATCGAGCACGAGGCCCTCGGTGCGGGCGGACAGCACCGCCGCCTCGTCCCCTTCCGCCGACGCCTTCCCGTAGCCGGGCCCGAGGTACCCCCCGAGAAGGTGGACGTCGACCTCGGTGAAGACCCGGCCGGAGCCGAGCCGCTCGGCGCAGCCGGTTGCCAGCCGGGCGATCCGCTCGACGCACTCCTCCGGTGGCCGGCTGACCGGCACACCGACGACCTCGAACTCACCGCCGGAGCCGCGGCGGGGGAGCGGCTCGGGATCTGGGGACGGATCGTCCCGCTTTTGCGGCACGATCCGTCCCGAGATCCTGGCGACCTCGGTTTCGCCGAGCAGCGCGGTTCCGGCGACGAGCCCGGCCTGCGTGCCGCAGGAGCCGGTGGCCAGCAGCACCGTGGCGCCCGCCAGGCCGGCCGGCGCCAGCTGGTCGGCCAGCTCCACGGCGGCCAGGGCGTAGCCGACGGCGCCGACGGCGCTGGCGCCGCCCCGGGGGATCACGTAGGGGACCCGGCCCTCGGCCACCAGCTTGGCCGCCACCTCCTCCAGGCGGACGTCGACCGAGGCCCGGTCCGGTGAGCCGGTGAAGACCACGTCGGCCCCGAACTGGCGGGTCAACCGCAAGCCCAACGGCGGGGCGGCGGGGCCCGAGGACCGCCCGGCCACCGGGCCCGAGGTCCCCGGCTCGGCTTGGGCCGGATCGGTGCCGTAGCAGACGGCCACGCAGGCCAGGCCGAGCCGGGCGGCGGCGGCCGCCGTGAGCTGCACGTGGTTGGAGCCCGAGCCACCGCCGGTCACCAGGGTGTCGGCGCGCCGGGCCAGCGCCTCGCCGCAGAGGAACTCGAGCTTCCGGGCCTTGTTGCCACCGAGGCCCAGACCGGTCATGTCGTCCCGCTTGATCCAGACCTCGATCCCGACCGCCTCCGACAGCCTCGGGGCGGGCAGCAGGGGAGTGGGCAGTGTGGCCAGCGGCGTACGGGGGATGGTCACGGCCGCGGGTCGCCGCCCCGTTCACGGTCGCCGAGCGAGCCGAGGATCTCGTCGACGATCTCCGGGGCCTGCCCGACCGCCGCCTGCGGATCGAGCAGCTCGTCGAGGTCAGCGGGGGAGAGGACGTCGGTGATGGCCGGCACCGCCTCCAGGGCCTCCCGGAACGACCGGCCGGCCTCGATCCCGGCCATCGACGCCTCGTAGACGAGGCGGTGGGCCGACTGCTTGCCCACCTTGTCCGCCAGCGCCCCCATCACCCGTTCCGAGAACAGGTAGCCGCCGCCCCGCACGATGTTGGCGGCCATCGCCGCCGGATCGACGGTCAGCCCGTCCACCAGGCCCCGGGCCGACGCCAGGGAGGCGGCGGTCAGCCGGCACACCTCGGGGAAGGCGGCCCACTCCGCCTTCCAGGCCCGCCCGTCCCGCTCGTGCTCGACCACCATCGACTCGACGAGCACACCGGCCTCGGCCCGGACGAGCCGGGCCAGGGTCACGAGATGCTCGGAGCGCTCCGGATTCCGCTTGTGGGGCATGGTGATGCTGCCCACGGCCCCGGGCGTGAACGCCTCGAAGACCTCGCCGATCTCGGGCCGTTGCAGCTCCAGCACCTCGTTGCCGATCTTGCCCAGGGTGGCGGAGATCATGGCCAGCACCGACCCGAACTCGGCTATCCGGTCGCGGGCCGAGATCCACGGCCCCTCCGGCCGTCCGAGGCCCAGCACGTCGCAGAACCGGTCCTGCAGGGCCCGGCGCGAGCCACCCCACAGCGAACCGGTCCCGGCCGCGCCGCCGAGTTGGCCGACGAGCCAGCGGCCGCCACCGTCGCCGAGGCGCTCACGGTGGCGGCGGACCTCGGCCGCCCACACCGCTGCCTTGTAACCGAACGTGACCGGCAGGCCAGGTTGGCCGTGGGTGCGGGCAGCCATCGGCGTCGCCTTGTGGCGCCGGGCCTGCTTCCGCAACGAGGCCTCGATGGCGGCCAGGTCCCGCTCGGCGATGCGGCCGATGTCGCGCATCACCAGCGCGAACCACGTGTCGGCCACGTCCTGGACGGTGGCGCCGTGGCAGAACCATTCGCCCGCCTCGGGCGACACGACCCGCTGCACCCCCCGGATCAACCCCAGCGCGGAGTGCTCGGTGGCCCGGGTCTCGGCCGCCACGTAGGCCAGGTCGAGGTTCTCGACCACCGCCTTGCGGGCGATCTCGTCCGCCACCTCGGCCGGGATGAGCCCGAGCTCGCCCTGGGCCCGGGCCAGGGCGGCGAGGATGTCGAGCCAGGCGGCGAGGCGCCCCTCGTCTCCGAGGAGGGCATCGACCTCCGCTGTGGACCACAAGTGGGCATAGACCGCGGAGCCGCGCATGGCGGCAGGCTACGGCTTAGAACCGGCCCTTGTGCGACTGACCCAGGGCACAGGAGTGCGGTCACCGGACACGGCCGGCGGACGAAGTCCGCTACGGCGGAGCCGGGCGGGAGGCGGCGAAAGCCGCCCAGAATCACAGTTTCACGTACTCGTAGTCGACGGGCTTGCCGTGGAGGCCGCTGGCGGGGGGCGCGACCCACCCGGCCATCTTCCCCGGTTCCCGCACCGGCTGCATGAGCGACTCGACGTACTTCTGGTCGTCGTCGGTCGGCAGCCACTTCGAGCGGTTCGACTCCCACTCCTCGGCGCTCACCACCCGCCCGTCGGGCGCCACCTGGGCGCCGACGAACTCGCCCACCGCCCGGTGGAACCCGATGTGGGGCAGGCGCAGCTCGCAGCCGACGTCGGCCAGCGTGCGGTTCCAGCGCTCGACGCCCTTGGCGCAGTCCTCGACGTAGTCGTCCCGCAGGGTGGCGTTGAGGGCGGTGAGGGACAGGACCTCCCGCTCCCCGACCCGACCTCCGTCGTCGAGGGTGGCGATGGTGCGGTAGTCGCTCTTCAGCTGGTGGTCGTCGTTGCGGTCTTCTTCGTGGAAGCGGCCCTTGAGGCCGGCGGCGTAGTAGTTGGCGGCGTTGGTCGACGTCTCGGCGCCGAACAGGTCGAGTGACACGCTGTAGTGGAAGTTCAGGTAGCGCTGCAGGGTGGCGACGTCGAGGCCGCCGTAGGGCCGCACGTCCTCGGTGTCGTGCTCCTTCATGAGCTCCACCGTCCGCTGCACGACGCGGCCCACGCCGGTGGCACCCACGAACATGTGGTGGGCCTCCTCCTTCAACATGAACTGGCACGTCCGCGACAGGGGGTCGAAGGCGCTCTCCCGCAACGAGGCCAGCTGGTACTTGCCGTCCCGGTCGGTGAAGTAGGTGAAGAAGAAGAACGACAGCCAGTCGGGTGTCTGCTCGTTGAAGGCGCCGAGGATGCGGGGGTTGTCGAGGTCGCCGGAGTTGCGCTCCAGCAACGCCTCGGCCTCGTCGCGCCCGTCCCGGCCGAAGTAGCGGTGGAGCAGGTAGACCATGGCCCAGAGGTGGCGGCCCTCCTCCACGTTGACCTGGAACAGGTTGCGCAGATCCCAGAGGCTGGGCGCCGTCTCGCACAGGCGCCGCTGCTGCTCGACCGACGCCGGTTCGGTGTCGCCCTGCACCACGATCAGGCGCCGGAGGTCGGCCCGGTGCTCGCCGGGAATTTCCTGCCAGACCGGCTCACCCATGTTGTCGCCGAAGGCGATGGTGCGGTTCGGGTCCTGGGAGGCGAGGAAGATCCCCCACCGGTACTCCGGCATCTTCACGAACCCGAAGTTGGCCCAGCCCTCCTGGTCCGTCGAGATGGCGGTGCGGAGGTAGACGTCGTGATCCTGGAAGGCCACGGGGCCGAGGTCTCTCCACCACTGCAGGAACTTCGGCTGCCATGACTCCAGCGCCCGCTGGAGCCGCCGGTCGCCGGCCAGGTCGACGTTGTTCGGGATCTTCTCCGAGTAGTCGATTGTCGGAGCGCTGCTCATGTGAATCAAACCCTCTTTCGGTCGTAGGACGGGCGCGACCCGCTGCCGTAGCGGCGTAGGGCGCCGTCGGGCCCCGAAGCGTTGGGCCGTTGGAAGATCCAGTTCTGCCAGGCGGTGAGCCGGCCGAAGATCTTCGTTTCCATCGTCTCGGGACCGACAAAACGGTAGTTCGCCTCCAGCCCAGTGAGCGCGTCGGGCGAGAAACTGGCCCGCTCCTCGAGGCAGAGGCGGATCTCGTCCTCCCAGTCGATGTCGTCGGGCGTGAAGGTGACGAGCCCGAGACCTGACGCCTCCCCGGCCTGGAGGTGCTTGCCCAGTGCGGAACGGGCCGCCTCCAGCGCTTCGTCGTGGCCGTAGAAGCGGCTCTCGAGGCGGGTGAGGCCGTTCGACATGGCGTACCAGCCGCCCCCGGGGGACGGGGGGTGTCCCCCCGCCAACGGCGGCGTGAGCCGCTCGGGACAGTTGGCGTCGGTCAGCACCAGCTCGGCCGGAGGAAGGTCGTCGTCGGCGTCCTCGAAGACGCCGTCGAGCATGTAGGACCGGTCGGCGGCGAGCGCCAACTCGGCCAGCGTTCCGGCGAAACAGCTTCCCGGAGTGACCAGCGTGACGATGGTCCGGGCGGAGAGGTCGAGCCGCTTGAGCGTGCGGCGCCACAACAGCGTGATCTCCCGGACCAGCCAGTGGTCGGCGTGCTCCAGGAGCACGTCGTCGGCGGCCAGCACGGCCGACAGGTCACCCTTCGTCTGCAGCACCCAGGTGCCGATCTCCGGCTCGTTGAAGCGGAGGTGCAGCATGGCGTCGTCGAACTCCCGGGCCAGCGCCAGGGGCCAGAACGAGGCGCCGGCGGCAACGATCGCCTCCGGGCCCGGGGGCCGGGGGGTGTCCCCCCGATCACTGCGGCGTGAGCCGCTAGGAACAGCCTCCACCGCTCCGGACGGGCCCGACAGCGTGAACCACGCCGTCCCCAGGTCCCGCTCCAGGCGGACCTCGAGGTTCGGGTAGCGGATCACGTCGCCGTCGATGGTGCGCTCCAGTGGCGTCAGCTCGATGCCGGCGGCATCGGCCGGGCGGTCGGAGGCCTCGGCCCGGGCCAGGGCCCGGCTGGTCGCCTCCTCGTCGAATTTGGTGCGGGGGGCGACGGCGTCGACGAGGCCCCACTCAACCGCCTGGGCGCCCCGGACGCCCTCGGTACGGGTGGCGAACACGTCGGCCAGGTCGCGCCGGACGTGGCGCTTGTCGACGACCCGGGTCAGCCCGCCGGTGCCGGGCAGCACGCCGAGGAGCGGAACCTCGGGCAGCGACACGGCCGAGGACCGGTCGTCGACGAGAAGGATGTCGTCGCAGGCCAGCGCCAGCTCGTAGCCGCCGCCGGCGGCGGTGCCGTTGACGGCGGCCAGCCAGACCTGCTGCGAGGAGGCCGTGGCGTCCTCGATGGAGTTGCGGGTCTCGTTGGTGAACTTGCAGAAGTTCACCTTGTGCTGGTGGCTGGCCCCGGCCAGCATCTGGATGTTGGCGCCGGCGCAGAACATCTTGTCCAGCCCGCCGCTCACGATCACGGCCCGCACCTCCGGATGCTCGAACCGGAGCCGCTGAACGGCGTCGTTGAGTTCGATGTCGACGCCGAGGTCGTAGGAGTTCAACTTGAGCTGGTAGCCCTCGTTGAGACCCCCGTCGGCGTCGACCTCCATCGTCAGGCGCGCCACCGGAGGATCGATGGTCAGCCGCCAGTGGCGATAGGTCGACGGGTGGCGGTCGAAGGTGACGGGCTGCTCGGTGCGGTCATGTGACGCCATGTGTTCCCCCTGCTCGTTCACCATCTTAACATTCTACGATACTGCGACGCTACGTCAAGATACTGTAGAGATTCTGCGGGCCGTGTCATCCTCATTGCGTGACCGAGGCCGTCCCGACCGAGCAGTGGGCCCGCCGGAGCCAGGCGCTGGGCGTTCCGTCGACCCGCGGCTACCTCCTCACGTTGCTCGGCGAGTTCGTGCTCCCGGTCGGCGGCCGGGTGTGGACGGCGGCCCTGCTCGACGCTCTCGGGGCCCTCGGCGTGGAGGAGCGCACCGCCCGCCAGGCGGTGTGGCGCTCGGCCGAACGGGGCCTGCTGGAGTCGGAGCGGATCGGCCGACGCACCCGGTGGGCGCTGTCCGACCCGGCCCGCCGGCTCCTCACCGAAGGCAGCCGGCGGATCTATTCCCTCCACCGTGAACCCCGTCCCTGGGACGGCCGCTGGCTCCTGCTCTACGTCTCGGTCCCCGAGTCGCAGCGGGACCTGCGCCACCGCATGCGCACCCGCCTCGGCTGGGCCGGGTTCGCCTCGATCGGGTCGGGCACCTGGGTCAGCCCCTGGGTCGACCGGGAGCACGAGGCCCGCGAGGTGCTCCTCGACCTCGGCCTCGCCGGCGCGGCGCGGTCGTTCATCGCCTCGCCGGGCGGGATCGGCGACGTCGGCGAGATGGTGACCTCCACGTGGCCGCTGGGCGAGATCGGCGCGGCCTACGACGCCTTCCTCGACCGGTTCGGCCCGGCCGGCCCGGCCCCGCAGTCGAACTACGAGTCCTTCGTCAATCAGGTGCGCCTGGTCCACGAGTGGCGCCGCTTCCCCTTCCTGGATCCCGACCTGCCCGGGGAGCTCCTACCCCGCGACTGGAGCGGCTACCGCGCCGCCGAGCTGTTCCACCGGCTCCACGAGCAGTGGCGGTCGGCGGCCTGGGCCTGGTGGACGGAGCGGATGGAGGCCTCGGGGCCCACGGTGGCACCTTCCGGGAGCCGCTGAGGCGAGGTAGCTTCCCCACCATGGGGCACGAGCTCGCGTTCATCGGCGCCAATCCGGCGGCCCTGCTCTACGACGGGGACCGCCCGACCGCCTTCGTGTCGGTATGGCAGGTCGACTGGTCGTTGGAAGGGTCCGGCGGGGCCATCGTCCTGTGCCGGCCGGGGGAGCTACGGGTGCTGTGCGACCCGCCCCTCCTCGGCCGGTGGCTGTTCGACACGTTCGTGACCCACTTCGGCGAGCTCAACTACTTCGAAGGGCCGGCCCGGCCGTCGGTGGAGCAGGCGCCGGTGAAGATCGACCTCGACCTCGTATCCGGGCTGACCGCCTCGGCGGGCGACGTGTCCGTCCGGATGAGCGGGATCCTCGACCGTCGCCGGCAGCTGGAGAACGGGTTGCGGCTCGGCGGCGTCCCCTGGTCCCTGTCCCATGTCTACGCCCCCTGCCGGACGGCCCGGATCGAGGTCAGCCGGTCGGTGGTGCCCGGCCTGCCCCGGCTGGAGGACAACAAGACCCAGGTGTCGTCGAGCGCCTGGCTGGCCGTGGCCGAGACCTGGGCCCGCCTGTGAAAGCCCGCCTGTGAAAGCCCGACTGTGAAAGGCAGCGAGATCCTGGCCAACGCCGTCGCCCTCGGCCCACTCCTGCGGGAGGAGGCGGCGGAGAACGAGCGCCTCCGCCGGCTCACCCCGAAGACGGCCGCCGCGCTGCGGTCGGCCGGGGTGTTCCGGCTGCCGATGCCCGCCGACTGGGGCGGTCCGGAGGTCGACATCGTGACCCAGACCGAGATCGTCGAGGCCCTCTCCCGGGCGGACGGGTCGGCCGGCTGGTGCGCCATGATCGGCTCCGACGGCGGGTTCTATAGCGCATTCCTGGACGAGCAGGCGGGCCGGGCCCTCTACCCGGACCTCGACGCCGTGACGGCGGGCGGCGTCCAGCCTTCCGGGCGGCTCGACCGGGCCCCCGACGGCTACCGGCTCTCCGGGCGGTGGGGCTTCGCCAGCGGCATCGACCACGCCGACGTCGTCGCCGCCGGCGCCTTGGTGTTCGACGACGGGGAGATGGTCACCGGGCCCGACGGGCGGCCGGAGTGGCGCGTGGCCCTGTTGCCGGCCGAGGCCTACGACGTCCACGACACCTGGCACACCACCGGGCTGGCCGGCAGCGGCAGCCACGACTACTCCGCCGAGGGCGTGTTCGTCCCCGCCGGGCAGACCTTCTGCTTCGCCGACGGCGCCCGCCGGCCGGGGACGCTGTACGCCTGGCCGGGGCTGTTCATCGCCAACGCCCCCGGCGTTCCCCTCGGGATCGCCGGCGACGCCCTCGACGTGGCCCGGGCGATCTGGGTCGACAAGGTCATCGTCCCCGACCAGCGGCCGGCGCGCGACGACCCCCGGATCCGGGCGGCGCTGGCCCGGGCCGAAGCCATGGTGGGGTCGGTCCGCAGCTACACCTACGAGCTGCTCGGCTCGTTCTGGGCCACCCTGGAGGCCGGCGACACCCCGACCCTTGATCAGCGGGCGGCGCTGGCCGGCAGCTACGCCCACACCTTCCAGACCTGCCGCGACGCCGTCTCGCTCCTCTACGAGGAGGTCGGCTCGCAGTCCGTCTACCGGGCCTGTCCGCTCGACCGCCACCTGCGGGACCTGGTCACGATGGCCCAGCACATCATGGGGCAGAACCGGATGCGGGAGATGGCCGGGGGGATGTGGCTCGGCCAGCCGTCACCTCTGCCCGTCCTTTGAGGTCGGAGGCGTCGTGACCACTTCGACCGAAACGTTCGACGCCGTCCGCCACCGGATCATGGCCCACATCCGCAGCCGGGGGACCGACGCGCCGCCGGCGGCCGTGCACCAGAAGCTGGCCGCCGCCTACGGCACCTTCGACGGTCTCCTGGCCGGGCTCGACGAGGCCGTGGCGACGGCCGTGCCGGCGCCGGGGGAGTGGTCGGTACGCGACGTCGCCGACCACCTCCTGGAGTCGGAGCGGCCCGGCCTCGACGAGCTCCGCTGCCTGGTCGCCGGGGAGGTGCCGCCCGGGCCGCCCGTCCCGGCCAGCCTCCGCTCCAAGGCGCCGCACCACCGGCCCTGGCCGTGGCTCGTGGCCGAACTGGCCCGCCTCCACGCCGACATCCTGGCGGCGGTGGCCTCCGGGCCCGCCCCGGCGGCCGGGGAGCCGACGGCGCCGAGTGTGTTCTGGGCCGAGGTCGACGGGGAGCCGGCGGAGTGGGTCGAGGAGCTCGACTGGCGGGCCTACGCCGCCGTCCTGCGGGTCCATACCCTCGAGCACCTGGCCCAGATCCGGGCCATCCTCGCCACCCCGGCCTGACTCCGAGTGTTCTAGGTCCCCAAAACGGCTCAGGCGGCGGAGATGGCGGCGGCGACGGCGCCCCAGCGCTCGGCCACCTCGGGGTCGTCGAGGCCCGGGGCGGCGTAGGGGAAGATCCGGTCGGCCAGGCCGGCGAACCGGCGGAGCAGGGCGTCGGCCAGTCCGTCCCAGGAGGCGGTGACCGAGAAGGCGTCCACGAGCTCGTCGTCGACCTCGGCCGCCAGCTTGGCCCGGTCGCCGGTGCGGAGGGCGGTGCCGAGGCGGGCGGTCATGTCGTGGCGGCCGTGGACCTCGAAGATCCGGCTGTAGGACGGCGTCGTGCCGTAGAAGGCGATCTGGAGGCGGATGGCGTCGCGCTGGCGGTCGAGCTCGGGGCCGGGGTCGCCGACGATGGTGAACACCGGGCACACCACCGCCACCGCGCCCGAGTCCCGCCCGCCCTGCTTGGCGCCCTCCTCGATGGACGGGCGCACCACCTCGGTCAGGTACTTCGGCGAGTTCAGCGGGTGGGCGCAGAAGCCGTCGGCCACCTCGCCCGCGATCTGGACCAGGCGCTCGTTGACGCCGGCCAGGTAGATCGGCGGATCGGCCACCTCGATGGGGCCGGGGTCGAAGAAGTCGGTGAGGAGCGAGAAGCGGTAGAACTCGCCCTCGAACCGCAGCTTCTCCCGCTTGGCGAAGGCGTCGAAGATGGCCCGCAGCGCCAGGATGTACTCCCGGATGCGGGCCGCCGGACGGTCGCCGGGCACCGAGAACCGCTTCTCGAGATGGGCCTTCACCTGCGTGCCCAGCCCGAGGATGAAACGGCCGCCGGACAGCGCGGCGAGGTCCCACGCCGCCTGGGCGGTGACCATCGGGCTGCGGGGGAAGGCGATGGCGACGTCGGTGCCGAGCACCAGCCGGTCGGCCGCCTCGGAGGCCAGGGCGCAGGCGATGTAGGGGTTGTGGCCGGCCTCGGTGACCCACAGGCCGGCGAACCCGGCCGCCTGCGCCTGCCGGGCGATCTCGCCGATCCGGGCCGGGTGGGGCTGGGTGCAGTACAGGTCGAGCTCCATGGGCGGGGCAGTCTAAGAGGCCGAGTAGGCTGGGGCCCGACGCGCCGGAACAAGCGGGTGCGGATGACGGGGAACGCAGAGATGCTGGAGAGATCGGAGATTCTCGAGCCCCCCGCCCTCGCTCCGAGGCCGGGCTCGCGGAACGCACCCGACGAGGGTGGCGGGCCGGTCCGGGTGCTGCTGGTCGAAGACGACCCCGGCGACGCCCTCCTCGTCCAGGAGCTGCTGTCGGAGACCGACCTCGACGTGGAGCTCGACCGGGCCATGTCGGTCCGGGAAGCGCTGCCCCGCCTCCACCGGGCCGACTGCGTCCTTCTCGACCTCGCCCTCCCCGACAGCTTCGGCCTCGACGGGCTCCGGGCCCTGCTGAGCGCCGACGGGGACGTGGCCGTCGTCGTCCTCACCGGGCTGTCCGACCGCAGCCGGGGAGCGCTGGCGGTGGCCAGCGGCGCCCAGGACTACCTGATCAAGGCCGAGGTCGACGCCTCGTCGCTGGGCCGCTCGGTCCGCTACGCCATCGAGCGCCGCCGGGCCGACATCGCCACCCGGCGCCTCTTCGAGGCCAACCTCCGGCGGGGGGCCAACGATCGGATCCAGCGGGGCCTGCTGCCCCGGCCGCTGCTCCGCAGCGGGGACCTCGAGGTGGCGACCGTCTACCGGCCCGGCGGCGGCGGCGACGTCCTCGGCGGCGACTTCTACGACGCGGTGGAGCTGGAGGACGGGACGCTGCGGGCGGTCATCGGCGACGTCTGCGGCCACGGTCCCGACGAAGCCGCTCTCGGCGTCTCCCTCCGCATCGCCTGGCGCACCCTCGTGCTGGCCGGGACCCTGCACGACCTGGTCCTCCCCGCCCTCGACAACGTCCTGGTGGCCGAGCGCCAGCAGGAGGAGACGTTCGTCACGGTGTGCGACATCACCGTCCGGCCCGACCGCCGGTCGGCCGCCGTCCGGCTGGCCGGCCACCCGCCGCCGTTGCTCGTCCAGCCGGCGCCGGTGTCCTGGCCCGACCTCGTCCCCGGGCCGCCCCTCGGCGTGCTCCCGGGCGAGACGTGGGCGGTGGCCGAGACGCCGCTCACCGGGCCGTGGGCCGTCCTCCTCTACACCGACGGGCTCATCGAGGGTCGCCGGCGCGACAGCGCCGAGCGGCTGGGCGTCGAAGGCCTGACCGAACGGCTCCGCACCGGCGGGCTGGGCGTCGACGGCTGGGAGGCCGGCCTCGAGGCCACGCTGGCCTGGGCCGAGGAGGAGCACGGCGGCCCGCTGCCCGACGACGTCGCCCTGATGCTCGTGTCGGGCGCGGCGGGCGCCGCAGGAGAGGCGGGCGCGCCGAGGTGAGTCGCCCCCCGGGCCGATTCCGGACGGGGGGCGTGTCCCTCCGCCGCCGCGTGGGAGTCGCCTTCTTGATCGTCGGCGGCCTCGGCGTCATCGCCCTGTCGTTCACCGCACTGACCTTCACCGCCCTCCTCGACGCCCGGACGCGCCTTGTCGGCCGCCTCGACCCGGCGGTGCTGGCCGGGCGGGACCTGCGGGCCGCCCTGGTCGACCAGGAGACCGGCGTGCGGGGCTTCGCCCTGACCAACGACGAACGGTTCCGGGAGCCCTACGTCCGGGGACTGTCGGAGGAGGCCGACGCCTCGACCCGGCTGCAGCGGGCGGTCCGGCGCGAGCCGCGGCTCACGGCGGCCCTGGCCGACACGTTGCAGAAGGCGGCCGAATGGCGGGAGGCGGCGGCGCAGCCGCTGATCGAATCCGTCCGCACCGGGGGGGCCAAGGCGGCGACGCCGGCCCTCCTGGAGGAATCCAGGCAACGGTTCGACGTCTTCCGGGACGCTTCGAAAGCGCTGGAGAAGGCGCTCGACACCGAACGGGCCCGGGCCGGCCGGAACCTCGACACCGCCACCCGCCGGTTGGTGGAGGTCGCCGCAGCCGGCGTCGTCGCCGCCGCCCTCGCCGGCCTGGTGCTCTGGCGGTCGCTGGCCCACTGGGTGCTGGGGCCGCTCGACTCCCTCGGAGACCAGACGCGCCGGGTGACCGCCGGCGAGTTCGACCGGCCGATCGAGCCCGTCGGCCCGCCCGAGATCATGCGCCTGGCCGGGGACACGGAAGCCATGCGGCGCCGGATCCGGGCCGAGCTGGCCGCCATGGAGGAGGCCCGGGAGCTCCTCTCCGTTCAGAAAGAGGAGCTGGCGGCCCAGGCGGAGGAGCTGGCCCGGTCCAACGCCGACCTGGAGCAGTTCGCCTATGTGGCGTCCCACGACCTCCAGGAGCCCCTGCGGAAGGTGACGAGCTTCTGCCAGCTCCTGCAGCGCCGCTACCAGGGCCAGCTCGACGAGCGGGCCGACCAGTACATCGAGTTCGCCGTCGACGGCGCCAAGCGCATGCAGGCGCTCATCAACGACCTCCTGGCCTTCTCCCGGGTCGGCCGCACCAGCGAGGAGTTCGTCGACGTCGACTGTGAGGACTCCCTCGACCGGGCGCTGCGCAACCTCGAGGCGGCCATCGAGGACGCCGGCGCCGAGGTCGTGCGTCACCCGCTCCCGACGGTCAAGGGCGACCCGTCGCTGCTCAGCGCTCTGTTCCAGAACCTCGTGGGCAACGCCATCAAGTTCCGCAGCGACGCGCCGCCCCGCATCGAGGTGAGTGCGGAGCAGGCCGACGGGGAATGGTCCTTCCGGGTCGCCGACAACGGCATCGGGATCGACCAGGCCTACGCGGAGCGCGTCTTCGTCATCTTCCAGCGTCTCCACGCCAAGGAGCTCTATCCCGGGACGGGCATCGGCCTGGCCCTGTGCAAGAAGATCGTCGAGTTCCACGGCGGCCGGATCTGGCTCGACACCGCCGTCGCCTCCGGCACCACCGTGTGCTGGACGCTCCCCGTCCCCATCCCCGTCCCCGTTGCCGAAGCCGACGCACCCGTCGCCGGCGAGGACCATTCCGTCCCCGCAGAAGGAGAGATCAGTGTCTGACGCCGCCATCCCGGACCTCGCCGGGAGTGTCGACCCCGTCGGGATCCTCCTGATCGAGGACGACCCCGGCGATGTGCTCATGACCAAGGAAGCCCTGGCCGACGCCAAGATGGCCAACGAGCTGTACGTGGTGAGCAACGGCGAGGAGGCGCTGGCCTTCCTCTTCCGGGAGGGGGAGTACGCCGACGCGCCCCGGCCGGGGCTCATCCTCCTCGACCTCAACCTGCCCCGGGTCGACGGGCGGGAGGTGCTGGCCCGCATCAAGGCCGAGGAGGAGTTGCGCCGGATACCGGTGGTGGTCCTGACCACTTCCGAGGCAGAGGAGGACATCCTCCGCAGCTACGACCTGCACGCCAACGCCTACGTCACGAAACCGGTGGATTTCGAGGCCTTCGTGAAGGTCGTGCGTCAGGTCGACGACTTCTACATCAACGTCGTCCGACTTCCGCCCCGCTGAGGCCCGTCGGGCGTTATCGAACCGTCAGAAACCGGGTATTACCCACTGGGCAAAGAGGCCGGAGGGGATGACCGTGCTGATCGAGACACCATCGTTGGATCTGACGACCGCCGAAAAGGAGCCGCCAGCGGAGTTGACGGGCGAGCTGGCCTGGTGCCTCCGGCGCTTCGTCACGGGCCGGGCCGACGAGTCGGCCCTGCGGCGGGCCGAGGCCGCCCTGGCGGCCTGGGAGGCGTGGTCGACGGGCGTCGCGGTGGACGCCCTGGGCTGACGTCGGGGCAGAATGGGCTCCCCCCGTCCCGAGGAGACGCCCATGCCTGCTTCCACCCCTGATTTCAAGGTCGCCGATCTGTCGCTGGCCGCGTTCGGTCGGAAGGAGATCCAGCTCGCCGAGCACGAGATGCCGGGGCTGATGGCGATGCGCCGGGAGTACGGGGCGGAGCAGCCGTTGCGGGGGGCGCGGATCACGGGGTCGTTGCACATGACGATCCAGACGGCGGTGCTGATCGAGACGCTGGTGGCGTTGGGCGCCGAGGTGCGGTGGGCGAGCTGCAACATCTTCTCCACCCAGGATCACGCCGCGGCGGCCATCGCCGTCGGCCCGAACGGGACGCCGGAGAACCCGCAGGGGGTGCCCGTCTTCGCCTGGAAGGGCGAGACGCTGGAGGAGTACTGGTGGTGCACGGAGCAGGCGCTGGCCTGGCCTGACGGGGCCGCGAACATGATCCTTGACGACGGCGGGGACGCCACGCTCCTGGTCCATAAGGGTGTGGAGTACGAGAAGGCGGGTCGCGTGCCCGACCCGTCCACCGCCCCGAACGAGGAGATGGCCATCGTGCTGGGCGTCCTCGGCCGGTCGCTGGCCGCCGACGTGCAGCGGTTCACGACCA
>JAUZEY010000441.1 GCA_030838785.1 Actinomycetota bacterium
CGGCCTGGTGGCTGTTGTCTTCCGGCGCCTACCCCCGCGGTGGGCCGACAGTCCCGGCGGGCCCCGCGTCACCGCCCTGGCCGCAGTGGCCGTTCTGGTCGTGGTCCTGGTTGGGTCGCGCCTCCCTGGAGTCGGCCGGGGCGCCGGGGTCAAGTCCGGCGATCTCATCGTGGGCGCCCGCAACCTGGAGTTCTCGAAGGCCTCCCTGTCGGCTCCCGCCGGAGAGGTGTCAATGGCGCTGCGTAACCACGACCTGTTCTGGCACACACTGACCATCGACGCCCTCGCGGTTGACCTGCGGGTACCGACGGGCGGGGTCAGGCGGGTGACGTTCACCGCCCGGCCCGGCGTCTACGAGTTCTACTGCGCCACCCCCGGACACAAGGGAGTGGGGATGAAAGGAACGCTCACCGTCCGCTGAGTCCGTCGGTTCCCCGGGCGGGTCAGACGGCGGATGGAGGCTTAGGTCCCGAGGAATTGGGGCCGGATGCCTCCGGCGTCGCCGGCGACGCAGGCGGATACTGCAGTCAGAGCCCGCCCGACGGCCGCCATCGCGGCGAAGTGTCGGGTTTCGCGGTCAGGAGGCTCCAATGTCGGAAGTCGTACGAGGCCGACGGCGTCCGGTTCCCATCACCGGGCAACGCACGGAGGCATTCGAGGTCCTGACCCGGCAAGAGTGCCTGCGGTTACTGGGACAGAAGCGCCTCGGACGCGTCGCTGGCAGCACCGGCGGACGCCCCGCCGTCGTCCCCGTCCGCTTCGCGCTGGTGCGCGACGACATCGTTTTTGTCGCGGATCCCAAGGGCCGCCTCGATCGGGCGATGGAGGACGAGATCTCGGCCTTCGAGGTCGACCTCCTCGATCCCGCAGAAGGCTGGAGCGTCGTCGTTACGGGCCCGGCGGCCGAAGTCACGGACGACGACGAGCTCCGCCGACTACGAACCTTCGTCAGTGGTAGCAGCCCTCCGGACTCGGACCAAACCCGCCTGTTCCGCCTTGCCACGGGGACGCTGTCCGGACGGCGCATCCTCCGGCAACCGATGTACGTCGCAGGTTCGATACGCGCCGCCGCCGTCTCGACCCGACCCGCTCAACCGGACGGGGCCACCGACGACCTCCCCGATCCCCTCGACGATGTTCGCGTCGAAAATCTCACCAGGGACGAGTGCATGCGATGGTTGGCCACGACGGAAGTCGGCCGCTTCGTCGTCGTACTCCACGGGGAACCACGCGTGTTCCCGGTCAACTACGCCCTCGACGGCGAGGCCGTCGTCTTCCGCACCGCGCCCGGAGCGAAGCTCGAAGGGGTCTCCCGCTCATTGGCCGCCTTCCAGGTGGACCACCTCACACCAGGCTCGGTCACCGGATGGAGCGTGGAGGTGGAGGGGATCGCCCAGGAGATCACCAGCGCCGACAGCCCCGCTCTCCACGAGCGTATCGATGCGCTCCACGTCCGCTCGTGGGCCTCCGGCGACCGGTCGTACTTCGTGCGGATCCTCCCGATCGCCGTCCGCGGGACCCGCTACGGCCAGGCAGTCGGGGCGGAGGGATCAGGACCTTCGGCCCTATCCGGGCCGGCCAGAAACTCGCATCGTTGGTCGAGCGCAGAAACGAGGCTGTCATGACCCAGACCCAATTGAGGGCAGCGACGCTGGCGGCGCTGGTCTCCCGTCAGGTGGCGACCCGATGACGTCGACCGTATGGAGTCGGGTCAACGACGTCGCCACCCGCGAGGCGGTGATCGTTCCACCGGAGATCTCGCTGCGGAAGGTCGCCGACGTCATGGCCGGCCACGACATCGGGGCGGTCATCGTCGGAACGACGAGGAACGTGCTCGGCATCGTCTCGGAACGCGACATCGTCGCCGCTCTCGCCGCCGGTGCCGATCCCGACCAGGCGACCGCGGCGGGAGCGATGAGCGTCGCCGTCGTCTCCGTCCGGCCGACCGACACCGTGTACGACGCAGCCGTCGACATGCTCGACCTGGGCATCCGGCACGTCCCCGTCCTCGACGTCCGTGGCGAGGTGCTCGGAATGGTGTCGGTCCGCGATCTGCTCCGCCCGTTGATGACCGGGAGCTTCGAGCGTTGACTCCAGACGAGGGCCTCATGCGGCAGCAAATTCACGCAGGATGGAGCCGGAAGCGGCGACCGAGCCGGGTTCGGGTGCTGATCGAGGAGCCCAGCGCGGCGCTGCGGCTGTCGGACTTTGCGCTCTTCGAAGAGGCCGGGCTCGACGTCGCCCTCTGCCACGGGCCCGACGACCGGGAGCCGTGCCCGCTCGTGCTCCAGGGTGAGTGCCCGCTGGCCCTCGGGGCCGACGTGGTGGTCATCGGGAGCGGCCTGCACGGGCACGATCGCCAGGAACTCGCCAAGGCCTGGCAGCACCACCATCCCGGCACCCCGATCCTGGCCGAGGTATCGGTGGCCCGGGCGGAGGAGCCGCCCCCCGGCTGCCGGTCGCTGCCCTCCCCGTCCTCGGTGCAGGGGCAGATCAGCGCCATCTGGCACGCCGTCGAAGGCCACCGCTAGCGCGTCGTCGCCCAGGAGTGCAGGGTGCGCAGGTAGTTGGCCCGCTCGAAGGCGGCCGGGTCGGAGGTGGTCGCCTGGCTGACACTGCCCCGGAGTTGCGCCACCGACTCGTAGTCGTGGCTCGCCATCCAGGCCCGCAGGTCGCCCTCGACGTCCATCATGCGCTCGGGCCCGTGGCGAAGCACGGCCGAGGTCATCATGGCCACGTCGGCCCCCACCAGGAGGGCCTTGGCTACATCAGAGCCCGAGTGGATCCCGGTGCTGGCGGCCAGCGACACCCGGCGCGGCAGGAGCGGGCGGAGGATGGCCAGCCACCGCAGCGGGAGCCGCAGCTCCGAGGGGCTCGACAGCTCGACCCGGGGCACCACGTCGAGCGTCTCCAGGTCGAGGTCGGGCTGGTAGAACCGGTTGAAGAGCACGAGGCCGTCGGCCCCGGCGTCGACCAGCCGGCCGGCGAGGTTGGCCAGGGCCGAGTAGTAGGGGCTGAGCTTGACCGCCAGCGGGATCGTGATCGCCGAGCGGACGGCGCCGACCAGGGCCAGGTCACCGTCCTCCACCTCGGCGGCACTGCGGTGGGGATCGGCCGCCACCCGGTAGAGGTTGAGCTCGAGGGCGTCGGCCCCGGCGTCCTCCAGGATCCGGGCGTAGCGGACCCAGCCGCCGGCCGTCGCGCCGTTGAGGCTGGCGATGACCGGGACGGTGAGATGCTTCTTGGCCTGCCCGAGGTAGCACACGCACCGGTCGCCGGCGGTCTCGAACGTCTCGACCGCCGGGAAGTAGCTCGAGGCCTCGGGGAACTGGTCCGACCCCGTGTCGAGGGCCCGGTTCATCTCCACCTCCTCGTGGAGGATCTCCTCCTCGAACAGTGAGGGGAGGACGATCGCACCCGCGCCGGCCTCCTCCAGGCGGACGGCCGTTTCCAGGTCGCCGGTGGCCGGTCCGGCGGAGGCCACGATCGGCGAGCTCAGCTCGAGGCCGAGGTACAGGGTGTGCAGTGCGGTCATTCGCTCACCTCGCCGTGGGGGACGGTGCGGGACATGGCGGCCAGCTGTTCGTAGTAGCGCCAGCGCTCGTCGGCATCGGCCTGCTGGAGCGCCACCAGCGCCTTGGCCCGTTCCGGATGCGTGCGGGCGAGGATGGCGAACCGGGCCTCGCTGCCGACGAAGTCGGCCACCGGGATCGACGGGGCCTTGGAGTCGAGCCGGAAGGGGTGCCCGTCCTCGCTCTCGGTGGGCTGGAAGCGGTACAGCGGCCAGTAGCCGCTCTTTACCGCGTCCTTCTGGTGGGTCATCGACGTCGACATGTCGATCCCGTGGGCGATGCAGGTGGAGTAGGCGATGATCAGCGACGGGCCCGGCCAGGCGTCGGCTTCCAGCAGGGCCTTCGTGGTTTGGAGGTCGTTGGCGCCGATGGCGATCTGGGCCACGTAGACGTTGCCGTAGGCCCGGGCGATCGCCCCCAGGTCCTTCTTCCCGCTCCCCTTGCCGGAGGCGGCGAACTTGGCCACCGCCCCCCGGGGCGTGGCCTTGGACGCCTGGCCGCCGGTGTTGGAGTACACCTCGGTGTCGAGCACCAGGACGTTGACGTTGCGGCCGGTCGACAGCACGTGGTCGAGTCCGCCGAAGCCGATGTCGTAGGCCCACCCGTCGCCGCCGACGAGCCAGATCCCTTTGCGCACCAGGCAGTCCGCCACGGCCACCAGATGGGCTACGTCTGTCGAAGCGTCGGTGGTGCCGCCGTCGCCGTTGAGGCAGCGGAGCGCATCCTTCAGCCGGGCCACCCGGTCCCGTTGGGCCCGGATGCCGGCCTCGTCGTCCTGCTCCGCACTGAGCAGCCCGTCGACGAGTTCGGCGTCGAGCCGATCCCGCAGCCGCCCGAGGAGGGCGGTCGCCGCCGCCTGCTCGGCGTCGAGGCCGAGGCGCAGTCCGAGTCCGAACTCGGCGTTGTCCTCGAACAGCGAGTTGCTCCACGCCGGGCCCCGCCCGTCGGCGTTCTGCGCCCACGGGGTCGTGGGCAGGTTGCCGCCGTAGATCGACGAGCACCCGGTGGCGTTGCCGACCACGATCCGGTCGCCGAAGAGCTGCGTCAGCAGCTTCAGGTAGGGCGTCTCGCCGCAGCCTGCGCAGGCCCCGGAGAACTCGAACAGGGGCTGAAGCGCCTGGGCGCCCTTGGTGGAATCGTGGGGGAGCAGGTCCCGGTCGAGCTCGGGGATCGACAGGAAGAAGTCCCAGTTGGGCCGCTCGGCGACGCGCCGGTCCACCGCCGGGGCCATGTTGATCGACTTGTGGCGCACCTCCGTCTTGGAGTGGGCCGGGCAGACGTCGACGCAGACTCCGCAGCCGGTGCAGTCGTCGGGCGCCACCTGGATGGTCATCCGGTGCCCGGCCAGGTCCTTGGACCGGAACTCCTTGGACAGGAACGTCGGAGGAGCATTCTCCAGGACAGCGGGTTCGTAGACCTTCATGCGGATGGCGGCGTGGGGGCACACCACGGCGCACTTGCCGCAGTCGATGCAGATGTCGTGATCCCAGACGGGGATCTCCTGGGCGATGGCCCGCTTCTCGT
>JAUZEY010000470.1 GCA_030838785.1 Actinomycetota bacterium
CCGGCTGTTTCCCGCCCCCAGCGGCTCGGTCATCGTCGAGATGCCGATGCCGATGTAGCGGCCCTCCTTGCGGGCCTCGGCCTGTTCCTTGCGCAGTTCCTCGTAGCCGAGCTTCTCCAGCGCCAGGGTCAGGCACTTGTCGTAGTCGCCGGAGTCGAGCAGCATCCCGTAGGTCGTCCGCCAGGGGAACTCGCGCACGTAGTTGATCCGGCGGAACTCGGCCGGGTCGATGCCCAGGTCCTGGGCGGCGGCGGCGATGAGGCGTTCCTGGAAGAACATCGCCTCGGTGACCCGGAACGAGCACCGGTAGGCCACCCCGCCGGGCGCCTTGTTGGTGTAGTGGCCCTGCGACGTCATGTGCCCGTAGGGGATGTCGTAGCAGGCGAAGGCGGAGTGCATCAGCCCGACCTTGAACTTCGTCGGCTGGGCATCGGAGAAGAAGGCGCCGTTGTCGGTGTCGACGTGGATGCGCAGCCCCTCGATCTTGCCCCGCCGGTCGATGGCCAGCTCGCCGTGGAAGTACATGTCCCGGGCGAAGCCGGTGGAGATCAGGTTGCCGGTCTTGTCCTCGATCCACTTCACCGGCCGCCCGACCAGGATCGACGCCAGTGTGGCGATGACGTAGCCGGGGTAGACGGGCACCTTGTTGCCGAACCCGCCGCCGATGTCGGGGGCGATGATCCGGATCATGTGCTCCGGAAGCTCTGCTACGAGAGCAACGGCCGTCCGGATGATGTGCGGGGCCTGCGTGGTCATGTAGATGGTGAGCTTGGCGGTGGCGGGGTTGAAGTCGGCGATGCAGCCGCAGCACTCGATCGGGGAGGGGTGCGAGCGGGGGTAGAAGCAGTCGAGCTTGACGACGTTGTCGGCCCGCTCGAACACCCGGTCGGTCATGGACTTGTCGCCGACCTCCCAGGTGTAACAGATGTTGTCGGTCTGCCCGTCCTTGTCGTCGCGGATCAGCGGCGCGTCGGCGGCCCGGGCCTGCGTCGGGTTGACGATGGCCGGCAGCGACTCGTACACCACCTCGATGGCCTCGCAGGCGTCTTTGGCGATATAGGGATCGTCGGCCACCACGGCCGCGACCTCCTGGCCCTGGAAGCGGACCTTGTCCATGGCCAGGACGGCCTGGGTGTCGTACGACAGCGTCGGCATCCAGGCCAGGTTGCGCTGGGCCATCAGCTCGCCGGTCAGCACCAGGTGGACGCCGGGGATGGCCCAGGCCTTGGTGGTGTCGACCGACACGATGCGAGCGTGGGCGTGGGGGCTGCGCAGGATCTCCATGTGGAGCATCCCCGGCAGCTTGAAGTCATCGGTGAAGTTGCCCTTGCCCCGGATGAGGCGGTCGTCCTCGACCCGCTTGACCCGTGCACCGAGCCCTCCGACGGACAGTTCGTCTACGGCCATGTCCCGTCTCCTTAAGCTCTCGGCGTCAGGCGCTGACGGCGGTGCGTTGCGCCGCCATCTTGCGGGCCGCCCACTTCACGGAGTTGATGATGTTCTGGTAGCCGGTGCAGCGGCAGAGGTTCCCCGAGATGGCCCACCGGATGTCGTCGTCGCTGGGATCGGGGTTGTCCTCCAGGAGGGCCGCCGCCGTCAGCATCATGCCCGGCGTGCAGAACCCGCACTGCAGGCCGTGCTCCTCCGTGAACCCTTCCTGGACGGGGTGCAGCTCGCTCGGCCAGCCGAGCCCCTCGACGGTGGTGAGCTCGTGCCCTTCGGTCTGGATGCCGAACAGGGTGCACGACTTCACCGGCACGCCGTCGAGCAGCACGGTGCAGGCGCCGCAGCTGGTCGTGTCGCAGCCGAGGTGGGTCCCGGTCATTCAGAGGACCTCCCGGATCATGTGCACGCACAGCAGGCGGGGTTCGACCTCGACGACCCGGGGTTCCCCGTTGACCGTGACAGTGATCTGCTTGATCTCCACGACAGCCTCCTTTTTTTGCGGCTCACGCCGCCCTGTCGGGGGGACACCCCCCGTCCCCCCGGGTTCAGACGAGGGAGGCGACGTTTTCGAAACGCCGCTGCCGGATGTCGATCGGTTCCCGGCCGATGGCCGCCTGCAGCGCTCTCGACACGAAGGTGCGCACCAGGTGCAGCTTGTAGTCGGCGCTGCCCCGCTGATCCGTCTGGGGCTTGGCCACCTCGGCCGCCAGGCGGGCCGCCTCGCCGATGGTGTGGTCGTCGATCCCGTTCCGCACCAGGATCTCCTCGGCGGCGGGGACGCTGATGTTCGTCGCCCCCACGCCGGTCAGGCCGATCCCCGCCCGCGTCACCGCGCTGCCCGACCGGTCGAGGAAGACGGCCACCCCGACGGTGGCGAAGTCGCCGATCTTGCGCTCCAGCTTGTGGTACACGCCGAACGGCTGCCCCGACGGCGCCGGCACCGTGGCCTCGATGGCCAGCTCGTCGGGCCGCAGCGAGGTCTGGAACGGCCCCAGCAGGAAGTCGGCCACCGGGATGCGCCGTTCGCCCGACGCGCTCACGGCGATGACCTCGCCGTCCAGCGCCAGCATCACCGCGCCCCAGTCGCCCTGAGGATCGCAGTGGCACAGCGAACCGACCAGGGTGCTGCGCCCCCGCACCAGCGGGTCGGCGATCTGGGGCGCCACCGAGGCCATCAACGGGTAGCGGGAGCGGACGACGTCCGACCGGATGAGTTGCCGGTTGCGGACCAGCGCTCCGATCCGGAGCTGGCCGCTCTCCTCGAACAGCCCGTCGAGGCCGGGGATGTTGTTCACGTCGATGATGGCCGACGGGCTGGCGAAGCGCAGCTTCATCAGCGGGATGAGGCTCATGCCGCCGGAGAGGACCTTGGCCTCGCCCTGGTACACGGACAGCAGTTGGAGGGCCTCGTCAACCGACGACGGCGCCTCGTAGTGGAAGCGCGACGGGTACATGCGTCCCTCCTCAGCTGTTGGTCGGACGGCGGGGCAACGACACCCGCCGGGCCTGCTGCTCGGAGACGGCGACCGGGGTCGACTCGGCCTCCGGGTCGGGCCGGACCTCCTGGTGGGGAGGCCAGGGGCCGGGCACCGGCTGGCCCGCCACCTTGAACATGTCGACGACCTGGGGCCAGGCCCAGAGCGTGGGGCTCTTGCCCTCTTTGTCCTTCGGAGTGTGCTTGATCAGGTCGTAGATGCGCGGATTTCCGCGCCCGTCATCGGGCCGATCAGCCACGGTTCCCCCCCTTAATCAGGACCGCGTGATTTCACGAATTCCGGGGGAGTCCCCGGGATTACTCTGTCCTGCCATTCACCATACGCGCGGCATTTGTTCAGGTCTTCATTGGTATAAGGACATGGTTATTGAGGGGAAGTCGAACCGACCCGGGGGTTCGGCGCCGCCGGCCGGCCGCGGAAGCCGAATAAGGGGTCGCTTATCCGGGCGGGGCGGGTGTGTCGGGGGCGTGTTTGAACCCTTTTGTGTCGCTGACGCAGCGTGAGTGCTTCGTGCTCGTGGCCCGGCTCGGTTCAGTCACGGCGGCGGCGCGCGCCCTCGGGGTCAGCGAGCCGGCCGTATCGAGCACACTCGGCGCTCTACGTCAGCACCTGGGCGACCCGCTGATCGCGCGCGGGCCGACGGGGATGGAGCTCACCGCCGCCGGCCGGCGGCTGGTGCCCATCGCGTCCGAGATGATCCATCTCGGCGCCGAGGCCCAGGCCACCGTGCGCCAAGCCCGGGGCGCGGCCCCGGAGCTGCGGATCCTGGCCTCTTCCACCGTGGCCGAGTATGTCGTGCCGTCGCTGGTCGACATCTTCACCAAGAAGAGCGCCGCCAGTGAGGCGACGGTCGGCGTGGCCACGGCGGCTGAGATGCAGGCGTTCCTCCAGGAGCGCCTGGCCGATGTCGCCCTCGGGCCGAAGCTCACCGGCGACGGATCGGTGCAGCTCGAGAGCCAGCCCGTCATGCGCTGCTCGTTGCAACTCCTGACCAGCCCCCGGAGCCGCCTGGCCAGCGCCCGGGGGCTTTCGCCGTCGGCGCTGACCGACGTCGACTGGCTCCTCGACCCGGCGGGAACGGACCCCTCGTCGCCCGTCTACCAACTGATCGGCAAGCTGGGAGTCCCGGACAAGCGTGTCCTCGTGCTCCCGAGCCAGACCGCGGCGCTGGCCGCGGCGGCCGACGACGACGCCGGCATCGCCCCGGCCGTGACCCATCTGGCGGCGGGCGAGGTGCGGCGGAACTCGGTGGTCCCGGTCGACGTGCGGGGTTTCCCGCTCCCCATGCTCTGGCACGTCTCGACGCTGGCCAGCGACCGGTCGTCGCCCACGGCCTGGTCGTTCCGCCGCTTCCTCACCACGGCGGTGGCGACCCAGATCATGCTCCAGCCGTCGCGGGGCGTTCCCCCCGGGCGCTTCAAGCCTCCGGTCTACGTGACCCTCTGGAACTGTGCGGCGCGGAAGGTTGGGCGGTGCGTTTCGGAATCTGCATTCCCCAGTTCGTGGAGGACGGGTCGTTCGACCCCGCGGCCCTGCAGCGCTATCTGGCCCGGGCCGAGGAACTCGGCTTCGAGAGCGCCTGGACCCTCGAGCAGGTGCTCGGCGCGGTGCCGAGCATCGGGCCGCTCGAGACCCTGGCCTACGCCGCGGCCTGCACGTCGAGGATCCGGCTCGGCTGCGCGGTGCTGATCACCACCCTGCACAGTCCCGTCCACCTGGCCAAGAGCGTCGCCTCCCTCGACCAGCTCAGCCGGGGCCGGATCGAAGTGGGGGTCGGGACGGGCGGGCGCCGCCAGTTCTCCGGCTTCGGCGTCGACCCCGACACGTTCATCGCCCGCTTCACCGAAGGCCTCGAGCTGATGAAGGCCTGCTGGACGCAGCCGGAGATCACGTTCAACGGCCGGTTCTGGCAGCTCGACGGCGCGACCATGGAGCCGAAGCCGTTCCAGAAACCCCACCCCCCGATCTGGTTCGGGGGCAGCGCCCCGGCGGCCTTGCGGCGGGCCGTCCGTCATGGTGACGGGTTCTTCGGGGCCGGTTCCCAGACCACGGCCCAGTTCGCGGAGCAGGTGCCCGTCGTGCGGGAGGCGGTGGAGGAGCAGGGGAAGACCGGCTTCGGGATCAACAAACGGGTCTACCTGGCGGTGGACGGCGACACCGACCGGGCCCGGGAGCGCCTCTCGGCCGCCCTCCACCAGATGTACAGCGTCTTCGGCGCCCCGGACCTGACGCCGGTCACGGTCTCCGGCCCGCCTGACGCGGTCGTGGAGGGCCTCCGCCAAGTGGCCGACGCCGGCGCCGAGATGATCCTGCTCAATCCCCTCTTCGACGAGGCGGAGCAGATGGAGCGGCTCGCCGCCGAGGTGATGCCCCACCTCGGCTGACGCTCACGGCTCCCCGGCCCCCGCCTCCTCCGGCGCAGCGTAGGGCGCCAGTGCGGCCTCGACTTCGGCCACCGTGGTGCCGCGGAGCTCGACCCGGTGGCTCCCCGGGCTCTGGTCGGCGATGGTGATGGCCACCCCCAGCTCGGTCGGTTCCACCTCCAGGTGCTGGACGGAATCCCACGTGTACGTCGCCCTCCAGCTGGGCAGGCTCAGCGACTCCAGCGCTTCGATGTGATAGCCGGTGTCGTCGAGCCGGACGACGCAACGCTGCTCGCCGCCGGCCTCGGTGTGCAGGCCCACGGGCAGCGGTGTCGTCCCCCGACCGAGTTCGGTTTCAGCCATTCCGGAACGATAGGCCGCTGCGGCCGGTCTCCGGGGGAGCAGGCCGGCGCACGGCGCCGGGTGGCTCCGTGCGCCGGCCCCGGTCACTGCTGGCGCCAGGGTGGGCCGCCCCAGAACAGGAAGAACCCGATGAGGGCCATGAAGATCGCGCCGCCGACGATCGCGGCAAGTTCGGCGCTCCCGAGGCGCGCCAGGACATAGAGGGTCTGCAACGTGGACAACCTCCGGGTGGGCCCGCTCGATGCGGGCGCGTATGAGCTGGGGGAGGCTGATGAAGCCCCAGTTCCCAGTCCGCTGAGTCAGGCGGACGGGCTCGGAGGGCCCCGGAGGAAGATGTGACCGAGCCGTTCGGGGTGATCGGCGCGCTCGAGCGCGCCGGCCAGGGCCCACAGGCCGGGCCCGGCGCTGTGGGTGCGTGACGGGACGCCACTCAGCTCAAACTGGTCGGAGGCCCGTTGCCCGGATGAGGCATCGCGGTGGCGCTGGATCCGGGTGTCGAGCGCCCCGCCGGGCGCCGAACCGAAGACGCCCGTGGCGCTGACGGCGGCAGGGGAGTGACCCCGGAACTGATCGGCGTCGCCGCCCTGCCCGGCCCCCGCCCCGACGGCGACGAGCAACCCGACGATGGCGACCAGAAAGGCCGAACGCCGCCCCCGCACCGTCCCGGTCATCACCGCCAGCCTACCGGCGCGGAGTTGCGGCGAGGGCGCCGCCACGTCTGGGACCATGGAGGACGATGTGGTCGCGATGGGCATACGGGCTCTGCGGCGTGGTCGTGGTAGGGACGGCCTGCTCCTCGGGCTCGGCGCAGCAGACGTCGGGCTCCGCGCAGCAGACGTCGGGGTCCGCGCAGCAGACGTCGGCACCGAGCACGACCCGTCCGGCGACGGCGATTTCGACACCGACGACGTCAGGGCAGGCTGGCGGACCGATCCGGATCGCCGTAACGGTCGAGCGGCGGGTGAACGACCCCGCCACCGAGGGCTTCGCGGCGGTGGTGCGAGCGACGCTGACCGACCCCCGCGGCTGGCAGGGAGCGGGGTTCGAGTTCGGGTTCGCCGACGGCGCGCCCTACACGATCGTGCTCGCCGAGGGGCCCGAGGTGGACAGGTTGTGCCGCCCCTACGACGTCGGTGGACGGTTCAGCTGCCAGAACGGGCCCGTCGTCGCCCTCAACGCCGAGCGTTGGCGCACCGCCACCCCTCAGTGGACCGGGGACCTCGACAGCTACCGGCGCATGCTCGTCAACCATGAGGTCGGCCACCTGCTCGGCCAACACCATCCCCGCCTCCAGTGCCCGCACCAGGGACAGCCGGCGCCGGTGATGGCGCAACAGAGCACCGAGCTCGACGGTTGCCTGCCGAACCCCTGGCCGCGGCCGTGGGAGCTGGCCTGCGCCGCCCGGCACCACGACGAGCCCATCGCCCCGGGCTACGACGCCCGGGCGGCGAGCCGGTGCGAACCCGGACCCTGAGTCTTAGGTACAACCTGTTACCTAAGACGGTTGGGGCCGCGGGAGGGTCCGGAGACGGGGGCGGTGGTGAGGGCCGGCGCGGCCCGGAGAGGCGCTGTGACCTGCAGTGATACGGGGCCCGAACGCGAAAATGTCGCCCGCAGTAACCCTGACCTTGCGGCCTCGGTTCCTGCGGACGACAAAGAACACCATACCACGACTCCGGGGAGTCCCGCCAGTCGGGCCCCGCCGACCCGCCCGAACGATCCCTGACGGGGAGTTGTATCCGATTTGGACTGGACCGAAATCCAGCGTCGGGCGGATCGGCCCCGCGGGGCGGTCCCGCCCCAACTGGCGTTCATCTACCGGGATAGTGCGGAAATGGAACGCCGGGACGCCGCCGGAGCCCGACTCGGCCCAACCGGCGTTCATCTACCGGGGATAGTGCGGAAAAGGAACGCCAGTTGTGGGGGCGGGCGGGGGGCCGCACGGCGGCGGGCCGCACGGGGAGCAGCCCGGCGGCGGGCCGCACGGGGTGGCCCCGAGCGGGCAGTCGGGAGATGGCCACCGACCGTCCGGCGGCGCATGAGCCGGGGGGAACATCGCTCAAGGAGGCTCAGATCGGCGCGCACACCCCAAAAGGGGCGTAACGGAACAAGGGGTCGAGACGCTCTTTCGCGGGACGTTCCCCCCCCGACACCGGCCGGCCGGCCGGGCGGCGAGGCGCGCCCGAGATGCCGGGAGGCCGATCGGATGCCCGAACCTTCGATGTCCGCCCCGGCGCAGGGGCGCCGGCTCACCGTCGCGGCGGCCGTCCTGGTGGTCATGGCGGTCGCCGGGCTCTCCCTCGTCGTCGGGGCCCAGCGGTCTTCCGGGGCGCCCGTCGCCGGGCCGGTGGCCCGACCAGCCGTTGCCGTGCCGCCGTCCACCGCCGTGACGGCGCCGCCGCCTCCCGCCCCGGCCGAAGAGCCGTCCCCCGCTACGGCCTCCACCGCCCCGCCGACGACCACGGCGTCGACTCCGACCACGACGACTCCGACCACGACGACCGGCGCCCGGTCGGCTGCGGCGACGAGGACGACGAGCCCGCCGCGAGCCCGTCCGCCCGCCCCGCCGGCTCCCATGGCGCCGGCCGGGGCCGCGGACGCCGGCTCGCAGCTCAAGCAGGTGGAGAGCCTCGCCGACACCAGCGGCTGGGACTGGCGCAAGGTGCACGTCCAGTTCCGCATCGGGTTCGCCCCTACGGCGTGCTGTCATTGGGGCGTCTACGACCCCAACGACCACAAGACGATCTGGATCGGGCCGACTGCGTTCGGGGACGCCACCCGCCTGCGCTACGTCGTCCTCCACGAGCTGGCCCACGCCTGGCAGTGGCACTCCCACCGGCTGAAGAAGCTCTCGGCCGACATGGCCCCCTGGGGCTACAGCGACCTCGACGCCCTCGAAGCGGGGGCCGACTGCATCGCCACCGACTGGGGCGCCGACGCCGCGGCCGGCCACTACTGGACCTGCCCGCCCGACGCCCGGGGCCTCATGGCCCAACGCCTCGCCGGCCAGTGGAAGTGAGGGTCAGAGCCCCGAACGTGTCGCGCTTACGGCCCCGTGTCGGCGGGCCCGCCGCCGTCGGGGCTCAGCGGGGTTCGGACGCCGCCTGGGTGGCGAACCGGCGGGCCAGCCGGGGCGCCAGCGATGCCGGCACCGGGCCGCCGACGTACACCTGGCGGGACACCGACGGGACCTCGCCCCGGGCCGTCTTGCGGTTCACGAACAGCATGTAGGGCCCGGGCGGCAGCACCGTGGCGGTCGGGATGGCGACCGTCACGGTGCCGTTGTCATGGCTGATGATCGGGACGTTCACCGAGCGCTGGTCGCCGTCGACGAGGTGCGTGGCCGACGGGTTGCGGACCAGGACGACGGTCGAGATGTCGGCGGCGTCGTCGCTGTTGATGGTCAGCGGCTGGTTGTAGGCCACGGACTGGTTCACGTACTTGATGACCGGCCGCGGACCCCGGAAGAGATAGGGCGGCGAGTAGAGGGAGAACGTCGGGTCGCTCTCGGGGGCGGTCATCCCGGCGTTGTCCTTGAAGAAGTCCGACGCGCCGCCGTAGCCGGTGTTGATCGGAGCGTGGCCGCCGACCAGGACCCGCCCGTCGGGCAGCAGGACGGCCGAGCTGTGGTAGGAGCGGTTGCGGGCGTCGGTGGCGGCCGGCTTCCAGGTCATCGACTCCGGGTCGAACAGCTCCGCCTGCGGGACGGGCTTGCCCGAGCCGGGCACCAGGACCTCGTCGGCGTTGGCGCCGTTGACGGCGAAGACCTCGCCGGTGGGCAGGACCACGCCCGACGTGTACCAGCGCCGGTGGTTGAGCTTCCCCGTCGCCTCGCTGGTCATCGTGTCGCCGGCGGTGGTGTCGACGGTGTTGATGACCGAGCTGTCGTCGGCGACGTAGGTGCTGGGCCAGGTGCCGAGGACGCCGCCGGCGGAGAGGAACCGGGCCTTGGTGTACTTGCCGTCGGAGCCGGGCTTGAGCGGCAGCATGACGGAGAACGACGAACCCCGGAAGCCGACCGGGACCGGGCCCAGCATGGGGACGCCGAGGTCCTTCCACGTCTTGCTCACCAGGTCGTAGACGCTGGTGAGGTTCCACACGGCCTCGTCGTAGCCCTCGCCGCCGGGGTTCACGACCTGGCCACCGGCGTCGTAGAAGACGTTCCCGTCGGGCAGCACATGGATCCGGGGGAACAGCGGCAGCGACCGCTCGGAGGCCGGGCCGTTGTCGGTCCACTGGCCGGTGGCGGGGTCGTAGGTCTCGGTCGTGCGCTCGTTCCGGCCGGAGTCCTGCGGGGTGTCGGAGTACACCGGCTTGATCATCTTGCCGACGCCGCCGGCCACGAGCAGCTTCCCGTCCGGCAGGGTCACGAGCGACGGGTACCAGCGGCCGTGGTTCATCGGCCCCGATTGGCGCCAGGTGTTGTCGGCCGGGTCGAAGATCCGGGTGTGGCGCAGGCCCTCGAGCTCGACGAGGCCGTAGGTCGTGCCGGGGACGGCCGGCTCCTGGTAGTAGGAGGTGCCGCCGGCGGCCAGCACCGTTCCGTCACTCATCTGGACCAGCGCGGAACAGAACAGGTCGCCGTCATTCTTGATGTTGTCGTTGTTGTGGGGGACGCCGGGCAGGTACCGGGGCGACGGGTTCCCGTCGGGGTTGACGCCGCTGTCCTCGGGGGTGGGGACGGACCACCTCGGCGTGGAGCCGGACAGGTCGAGCACCCGGCTCTGGTCGTTCTGGGCGGTGTGACCGAACTCGAGGGCCGTGGAGTACTTGACGTGGTTCATGCCCTCGAGACCGTCCCAGTAGAAGGCGCTCCCGGTGGGCAGCACGGCGAGGGCCACGGCGGCGGGCTTGCACTTCGGCGCCGGGTCCTGGGCCTTGTCGCAGGTGTGGCCGGTCGGCTCCTCGATCGGAGCGGCGAAGGCGCCGACCTGGGCCGGGTCGCCGGTCTCGGCCGCTCCGGCCACCGACGCGACCCGCCCGACGAACGGCCCGCCGCTCATGGCCACGACCGCGGCGATAGCGAACGCTCTGCGCATGTCTCCCCCTGAAGTCCAAAGATCCCGATCGGGAGGTTACTCGCCGGTTAGGAGGGTGATTTCAACGCATTCTCAGGCCGGGGCGAGGATGGCGGCCGGGGCGGCGCACTCGGGGTCGGCGGCGGCGCCGTCGGGGCGGAGGCAGTAGAGCTGGTAGGCGTGGCCGATGACCGGCTGGGCCACGTTGCGGACGTGGCGGCCGCCGGCGGTGAGGCCCCGCTCCGTACCCCGGTGGGCGTGGCCGTGCACGGTCAGGGCGGCGCCGCCCCGGTCGACGGCCTCGCCGAGGAGGTAGCAGCCGAGGAAGGGGTAGATCTCGAGCCGTTCGCCCATGAGGGTGTCGGGGCAGGGGGCGTAGTGCAGCAGCGCCACCTTGACGTCGGTGTCGAGGGCGGCCAGCGACTGCTCGAGCCGCTCGGCCATGCGGCGGGAGTGGGCCATGAAGGCCTTCATCTCCGGCTCGCCGAATTCGGAGCCGCAGGCCCCCACGAAGCCGCCGCCGAAGCCCTTGGTACCCGCCACTCCGACGCTCGACCCGTTGACGGGGATGACGACGGAGTCGCCCTCCAGCACCGTGACGCCGATGCCCTCCAGGATGGCCTGCACCTTGTCGCCCTGGTTGCAGTGGTAGTCGTGGTTCCCGAGGACGGCCACGATCGGGATGGCGACGTCGGACAGCTCGTCGGCCAGGGCCCGGGCCTCGTCGGCCGTCCCGACCCGGGTCAGGTCACCGGCCAGGAGCAGCAGGTCGGCCCGCTCGCCGAGGTGCTCGAGGTGGGGCCGGAGCGTCCCGGCGGCGTCGGGCCCGAAGTGGATGTCCCCCACGGCGGCGACGTGGATCGTCGTCATCGCCCCGCCCCGAGCTCCTCGCCGGTGCCGGGCGGCTCCCCGATGTCCTCGAGGGTGGTGGTGGCGTTGTCGATCTCGTAGCCGGGCAGGTGCTCGGCGGCGACGGCGGCCAGCAGCTGCTGGCGGTCCCGGGTCACGACGTGGCCGGTGAGCAGCGCCCGATGGCCCCGCAGCGTGATCGACACGTCGAGCAGGCCGAGACGGGGGTCCTCGGCCAGCGCCCGGCGGGTCTCCTCGGTCAGCGCACCGGGGTCCTCCGGGACGGGGCTGTCCCCGGCCAGGGGGGAGCCGGTGCCCATCACGCGCCTTTCGCCATGGGGGCCGAGGCGGGTTCGGGGGTGAGCCCGAGCTCGTCGGCCATGTAGAGGAACGACCGGGCCAGGGGATTGGGCTCGGCCCGGCGGCGGAGCTCGGGCCAGTCGACCTGCTCCCGCACGCCCCGCACGATGGCCAGGAGGCCCTCGAAGTCGAGGTGACCCTCGTTGAGGGCGAGCAGCTTCGAGGTGAGGACGTCGGTCGGCGTCAGGGCCGGGACGAGCATCCCGTCGACGTTGACCGGGCGGGCCGCCCGCAGCGCCTCCTCGGTGACCTCGAGGCCGGTCGGGGCCCAGATCAGGTCGACCAGGACGTCGTCGAGCCAGGCCTTGAACAGCCAGCCCTCGGGCGGGCGCTCGACCGTGAAACCGGCCGCGGCCAGCGCCTCGAGCGCCGGTTCGGCGTCGGCGGGCTGGAGGGCCAGGTCGACGTCGTGGCGGGACGGGGGGCCGCCCAGCGCCCAGCACGCCCAGCTCCCGGCCAGGGCGTACGGGATCCCGGCCTCCTGCAGCACGCAGACCGTCCTCTTGAGGACGGCGATCATCCGGGGCTCGGCGGCGCGGTCGGGCACGATGAGCGCGTACCCCGGCCGCATCCCGACAAACCGCCCCGGCTGGCCGGCGCCCCCTGTCCCCGGGCGGTCAGTCGGAGGACGGGAGGGGCTTGGCGTCCTTCTGGGGGAGCGGGGCACCGTCGAGGGCGAGGGAGCCTTCGCCGGCCTTCGTGCACAGGAGCTCGAGGCCGCTACCGGGGTCGGCGTAGCGCTTGCCGAGGAGCGTGCCCGCCGCCTGGGCGGCGTCGAGGGGGTGGTGCTCGACCACCCCGTCCATCGGGACCATCGGGGCGCCGCCGCAGCGGAGGTCGACATCCCGGTCGGGGGGTCGGACCACGATCACCTCGGCCGAACAGGCCTGGCTGCGCAGTCGCGTCCCTGCTTTGAGGTCCATCGTCTCCCCCTCGCTCGACCGTCTTGCCGGCCGGGCGTCCCCGATACCTTGCCACCCGCCGCCCGGCCACTTCAGAAATCTTCAGTAGCCCGCCGCGCCGTCGGCTGGGAGAGTGGCCTACCTGGGGAGGGGCGCCCCTCTTCACGGGGGAGGGCGTAGGTCGTGGGGGAGCGTCGGCAGGCGTGGCTGGTGCCGTTCGCCGCGCTGCTGATGCTCAGCGGGTCGTGGCTGCGGGTGGCCGGTCCCGGCGTCGTCGCCGCCACCGTCGCGGCGGCAGCCGCCCCCGCTCCGGTCGACAGCGACCACGACGGCATCCCCGACCGCGTCGAGGGCACCGGCGACCCCGACGGCGACGGGATCCCGAACTATCTCGACATCGACAGCGACGGCGACTCCATCCCCGATGCCGTCGAGGCGGGGCCGAACCCGACCGCGCCCCTC
>JAUZEY010000486.1 GCA_030838785.1 Actinomycetota bacterium
TTGCCCGCCCGCCGGATCTTCCGCGCCGCCGACTTCCCGACAGGCCGCCCGACATCGGCAACCAGCGTGACCTCTTCCATACCGACCTTCCTCCAGGACCGCGAACCAGCCGAGGTTAGCGGACTACAGGTTGTCGCCTTGGAAGATCTGGCTGACGCTGGTGTCCTCGAAGACGGCGTCGAGGGCGTCGGCGATGATCGGGGCGATCGAGAGGACCTTCAGCTCGGGGAACTGCTTCCCGTCCTCGATGGGGAGCGTGTTGGTCAGGATGACCTCTTTGATCGGCGCGTTCTTCAGCCGATCGATGGCCGGGCCCGACAGGACGCCGTGGGTGGCGGCCACGTAGACGACGCTGGCGCCCCTGGCTACCAGGAGCTCGGCGGCGCTGGTGATCGTGCCGGCGGTGTCGATCATGTCGTCGATCAGGATGCAGGGCCGGCCGACGACATCGCCGACGATCACCGAGGCCACGGCCACGTTGTGGCGGGGCCGCCGCTTGTCGATGATGGCCAGGTCGGCGTCGAGGTGATTGGCCAGGCGCTGGGCCAGCTTCACCCGGCCGGCGTCGGGCGACACCACCACCGCCTGACCCTCGATCGTGTCGAGGAGATAGGACGACAAGACGGGCAGAGCGGTCAGGTGGTCGACCGGCATGTTGAAGAAGCCCTGGATCTGGCCGGTGTGGAGGTCGACGGCGACCACCCGGTCGGCGCCGGCCGCGGTGAGCATGTCGGCCACGAGGCGGGCGGTGATCGGCTCCCGGCCCTCGGTCTTCTTGTCCTGGCGGGCGTAGCCGTAGAACGGGCAGACGGCGGTGATCCGCTTGGCCGACGCCCGCTTGGCGGCGTCGATCATGATCAGCTGCTCGAAGATGTACTGGTTGATCGGCGTGCAGTGGCTCTGGACGATGAAGACATCCGCCCCCCGGATGCTCTCCAGGTAGCGGCAGTAGATCTCGCCGTTGGCGAACGTCGAGAGCTCGACGTCGCCGAGCGGCACGCCGAGGCTCTCGGCGATCTCCTGCGCCAGCGGGACGTTCGCCCTCCCGCTGAACAGCATCAACTTCTTCTTGGTGATCAGCTCCACCGTCCGCCCCGTCCCGTCGTCGGTGTTCCCCTACCCCTTACACAAAGTGTCGCAGATGCGCGGGCCGACCGCTGGCTTCAGCTCTCTCCGTGGTCCGCCGCTTCCTGCGCCTCGGCCTGGTCGGCCCGGGTCTTGGCCCAGCCCTCCTCGATGCGGGCGGGGACGCCCTTGGCCAGGGCTCCGGCCGGCACGTCGCCGGTGACGACGGCGCCCGCCCCGGTGTAGGCCCCCTCGCCGACCTCGACCGGCGCCACCAGCACCGTGTTGGACCCGATGTGGGCCCGGGCGCCGATCCGGGTCTTGTGTTTGGCGTGGCCGTCGTAGTTGGCGGTGATGGTGCCGGCGCCGACGTTGGCTCCCTCCCCCACCTCGGCGTCGCCCACGTAGGCCAGGTGGGGGACCTTGGCGCCTGCGGCCACGGTCGACGACTTGATCTCGACGAAGCTGCCCGCCTTCGACGCCTCGCCGAGCACGGCGCCGGGCCGCAGGTGCGTGAACGGCCCGACGGTGACACCGTCGCCGATCTCGGCGCCCGTGGCCACGGAGTAGGAGACGGTGGCGCCCTGACCGACGGTGGTGTCGACGAGGCGGGTGTCGGGCCCGATCACGGATCCGGCCCCTACGGTGGTCTTGCCCTCGAGCACGACGCCGGGGAGCAGCTCGACTTCCGTACCGAGGCTGACGGAGGCGTCGACATAGGTGCGCAGGGGGTCGATCATCCGCACGCCCTCGCGCATCCAGTGGCTGTTGATCCGGACCCGCAGCGCCTCCTCGGCCTCCGACAGCTGGACCTGGTCGTTGACCCCCAGGGCCTCGGCGACGTCGGGCGATTCCATGGCGAGGACCTTGTGGCCGGCCTGGCGGAGGACGGCGATGGCATCGGTCAGGTAGTACTCCCCCTGGGCGTTCTCGGGCGACAGGCGGCGCAGCGCCGGCGCCAGGAGCCCCCGGCGGAAGCAGTAGATCGACGTGTTGATCTCGTCGATGGCCCGCTCCTCCTCGGTGGCGTCCCAGTGGTCGACGATGGCCTCGACCCGCCCGTCCTTCCCCCGGACGATCCGGCCGTAGCCGGTCGGGTCGGGCAGCCGGGCGGTCAGGACGGTGGCGGCGGCGCCGCTCTGGTCGTGCTCCCGGGCGAGGCCGGCCAGCGTCTCGGCCCGCAGGAGGGGCGTGTCGCCGGGGACGACGATGATGTCGTCCTCCTCCTCCATGTCGTCGGGGAAGACGGTGAGCCCGACGGAGACGGCGTCGCCCGTCCCCCGCTGGACCCGCTGCTCGACGAACTCCAGCGGCACGTCGGTCTCGCTGTGGAGGGTCTTGATGACCCGCTCCGAAGCATGGCCGACCACCACCACGATCCGCTCCAACTGCAGTTCCTCCAGGGCGCCGATGACGTAGAGCAGCATCGGACGGCCGCAAAGGGGATGCAGCACCTTGGGGATAGAAGACTTCATCCGAGTCCCCTCGCCGGCGGCGAGGACGACTGCGGCCAGCGGTCGAGAATGGCTCATGGGCTCCCTTCCTCCGCTCCAGCTCGGGGGCGAGGATTCGAACCTCGTCCAGGGACTCCAAAGGACCCTGTGCTGCCGGTTACACCACCCCCGACCGGAGTCGACCATATCAAGGTGGGGCGGCTAACCTGCCTCCCGCCATGGGCTCTCTGATCAAGAAGCGCCGCAAGCGCATGCGGAAGAAGAAGCACAAGAAGCTTCTCAAGCGCACCCGCTGGCAGCGCCGCGCCGCCGGGAAGTAACGCGTCTCGCTGGCTCAGTCGGGGCTCGTCTGGGCCTCGACTCCCCGGGTCGCCAACCCGGTGGCGAACGCCATGGCCCGAAGCTCGACGCCGGCCTGGGTCGCCACGACTGCCGCCTGCGCCGGTGACGCCACCGACACCACGTAGGCCGAGCCGCTCCCGGCCAGCAGCGCCGGCGCGCCGGCCATCGCCTCCAACGCCTCCCGGAAGGGCCGGAGGCGGGGCTCGACGTGCTCGGCGGCGGGTTCGAGGTCGTTGACGAGCTCCTCCGGCAGGCCGAGCCCGGCCAGACCCTCGGGGAGGGGGACGGGCCGGGTGGAGGACGGGCCGCCGAGCTCGTCCCACGCCCGGTAGACGGTCGGCGTGGCCAGCCCGAAGGGCGGGACGGCCACCACGAGCGACAGACCGCCCGTGTCGGGCTCCCCCGGCCACGGCGACCCGGCCGACGGGCCCGGCGGCGGGGAGGAGCCCGGCAGTCTCGACGGCCCCGGCGGCGCCGGCACCCAGGCCGCGCCGGCCTGCGCTGGCCGCCAGGGCCACCCGGGCGGGCCAGGCGGACCGTGCGGGCCAGGCGGACCGGGCGGATCCGGCGGGCCCGGCGGGGACTCGGCGAGGCCGTAAGGTCTCGGGGGGGAGGGGGTTCGGGCCAGGACGGGCGGCACCGGGAGCGGCTCGATGATCTCGCCCCGGCCCCGCATCCAGGCGATGCCGCCGGCGACACAGAACGGGACGTCGGAGCCGAGCCGGGCGGCGAGGGCGGCGAGCGTCGCGGCGTCGAGGTCGAGGCCCAGCAGGCGGGCGCCGCCGACGAGGGTGCCGGCGGCGTCGGCCGACCCGCCGCCGAGGCCGGCACCGGCCGGGATCGCCTTGTGGAGCGAGACGTCGAGGCCCGATGCCGCCCACGGGCCGGGGTCCACGCCGTCGGCGGCGACCTCCAGCAGGAGGCGGGCGGCCCGGGCGGCCAGGTTGGTCTCGTCGGCCGGGACCCCGATGACGGCCCGCCCGGAGAGCCGTACCCGCACGCCGAACGGCGGCTGGATCCGGAGGCCCACCACGTCGTGCGGCTCCCGGAGCGAGACGACCAACCCCTCGAGCTCGTGGTACCCGTCCGGCCGGACCCCGAGCACCCGCAGCGACAACGTGAGCTTCGCCCGCGCCACCACCCGCACATCGCGGCTCATCACCGACCCCCCGGCGAGCCCGGCGGTGCGGGGGACCCGGCCGGCGGGACCGGACCGGCAGCACGGGTCAGGGCCGCCCACTGGTCGAGCGTCAGGGCCTCGGCCCGGGTCAGGGAGGGAATGCCGGCGGCGGTGAGGACCTCTTCCGCTCGCGCTCCGAGGACCGGGCGGAGAGCCTGGCGGAGGGTCTTGCGCCGTTGGCCGAAGCCGGCCCGGGCCAGGGTGAAGAGCGCATCGGCCGACGGGACGTCGACCGGCGGGACCGGGCGGCGCTCGAAGCGGACGACGGCCGAGTCGACCTTGGGCCTCGGCACGAACACGGTCGGGGGGACGACGCCGACGACGGCCGCCCTGGCGTGATAGGCGACCTTGACCGAGATGGCGCCGCAGGCCGGCGTCCCCGGCGGGGCGGCCAGCCGCTCGGCGACCTCCTTCTGGACCATCACCGTCAGCACCCCGATCGCCGGCACCTCGTCCAGCACCCGGGCCACGAGCGGGGTGGCCACGTTGTAGGGGAGGTTCGAGACCATGGTCCACGACGCGGCCCCGACACCGAGCAGTTGCCCGTAGTCGACGGTCATGGCGTCGCCGTGGACGACGCGCACCACGGGGAGGTCCGAGACCACCTCCGCCAGCACCGGGATGAGGTGGCGGTCGAGCTCGAGGGCCAGGACCTCGCCGGCCGGACCGACCGCCTCGGCCAGGGCGACCGTCAGGGAACCGATGCCGGGCCCGATCTCGAGCACCCGGTCGCCGGGCACCACGCCCGCCAGCCGCACGATCCGGCGGGCGGTGTTGGGATCGGCCAGGAAGTTCTGGCCCAGGGCGCGGCTCGGCCGCAGGTCATGGGCAGCGAGGAGACCGCGCACGTCCGTCGGAGAGAGCAGCCGCACGGAGCGGGACGGTACTTCCTCCCCGGCGGCCACTCCGAGCACCCCGGCGGCGGTCGGTCACCACTCGATGCGGACCCGCACCACCCCTTCGTTGCCGGTGGCGATGGCCATGAAGACGCTCCGGTCGAGGTCGATGACCCGACCGGCGACGAACGGGCCGCGGTCGGCCACGGTGCAGCTCGCCGACTGGCCCGTGGCCAGGTTGGTCACCTTCACCACCGTGCCCTTCGGCAGGGTCCGGTGGGCGCAGGTGCCGGGCTTGTAGCGGTACCAGGAGGCACCGCCCTCCTGGTGGCCACCGGTCCCGGGGGCGTCCGGGGCGCCGGGGTCGGAGCTTCCGTCGGCGGCGGCGAAGCGGCGCCGGGGCGCCGGGGCACCTGCCGCCCGGCGACCGTCGGCCGCACCGGCGACAGCGTCGTCGCCCTGGGCCAGGCGCAGCTTGAGCGGCAGGTCCTCGTCGTCGGTCGGGGCGCCCCGTCCGCCACCCCGACCGACGATCACCAGCCGCGGGCTGGCGGCGGTGAGGGTCTCCGTCGAGATCTGCCGCCGGGAGGCCACCCGCCCGTCGCGGCGGGTCACCTCGAACACCACCCGCTCGAGGCCCGGCGTCCCGTCGGCCTCGACCCTCGTCTCCCCCCTGGCCAGCGCCGGGTCGTCCCGGAGCTCCTTGGGGACGGGCACCGCCCGTTCCTCGGTGACCCGGCTGACCTCGACCCGCACCACCGTCACGGTCTCTCCCGGCGGGGCAGCGAGCGGCGGGCTGACCTCGTCGTCCCCGTCGAGCTTGAGGCCGAGTCCGGCCAGCAACTCGCCCACGGTCGCGGCCCGGGCGACGACTTCCCGCCGGGTCCCGTCGTGGATCACGGTGACCGGCTTCGCCGGAGCGGCCGGTGCCTCCTGCCGGGAAGCCGAGCGGGACGCCCGGTCGCGGGCGAGCCGGTCGGCGTCCACGCTGGCCGCCAGCGCCGCCGAGCGCAGGGTCGGATTCCCGCGATCGTGCGCACTCCAGAGGGCGGCCGCCCCGGCCACCGGCGCGGCGACCGCCGCCGCGAGCAACACGACGCCCAACTGGCCGCGGAGGCGTTCGCGGAGGCGACGGTGGGTATCGGTGCTGGTGGGAGCCATGGCGCGGACGCTAACGACGGTTTTTCGTGGTGGTCCAGTGCACCCACGCTCCGTGCCGCGGTGCCCGCATTACCGTTGCCTGAGTCGCCTATGGGGCTTCTGTGACCTCCGAGCGAGGTGTTGCTTGACAGCGCCAGAAGAAGGCCAGCGCGTTCGTCCTGGTGACCGTGGCGACCTCGTCCACCGACTCACCCCGGGCGGCGGCCAGGGCCGCTCCCACGGCCGGGAGGTACGCCGGCTGGTTCGTCCGGCCCCGGTGCGGCACCGGAGCCAGGAACGGCGAGTCGGTCTCGACCAACATGCGGTCAGCCGGGGTGATGGCCGCCGCGGCCCGCAGCTCGTCGGCCGTCTTGAACGAGACGATCCCCGAGTAGGAGAGCCAGCAGCCGAGCGCCAGGGCCCGCTCGGCCTCCGCCGGGCCGCCGGTGAAGCAGTGGAAGACCGTCCGGTCCGGCACCCCCTCCGACTCCAGGACCCCGAAGGTCTCGGCCCAGGCGTCCCGGGAGTGGATCACCAGCGGAAGGCCCCGGTCGCGGGCCAGGCGGAGCTGGGCCCGGAAGGCCTCCTCCTGGGCGTCAGGCTCGGAGTGGCGGTAGTAGAGGTCGAAGCCACACTCGCCGATGCCGACGACCCGGTCGGCTCCGGCCAGCTCGACCAGCCCGTGCCACTCGTCGGCCAGCTTCGAGGCGTCGTGGGGGTGGAGGCCCACCGTGGCCCACACCTCGGGCAAGACCGAAGCCAGGCGGACGGCCTCCCGGGAGGTGGCCAGGTCGGTGCCGATGCAGACCATCCGCTCGACGCCGGCCTCGACCGCCCGGGCCACTGCTTCCTCAGGCGTCGCCCCCCGGTCCTCCAACTGGAGGTGGCAATGGGCGTCGATCCACACGTCAGCCTTCGAGCCTCGGGAAGAGCGAGGGGCCGCGCTCCAGGGCCGCGCCGGCCGGCATCGAGCCCCAGGCGGCCGCCTCCGGCAGTCGCTGGTCCTCCGGCGTGCCCGGGAGCCCCAACCGCCGCCACAGCTCGCTGGCGGCGTCAGGGATCAGCGGGAACGCCAACAGGGCCACGATCCTCAACGTCTCCAGGCAGTCGCCCAACACCGCCGCCACCGCCTCGGCGTCACCGGCCTTCTGCAGCGCCCAGGGGGCCCGGTCCTCGATGTAGGCGTTGGCCGCCCGGATGAGATCCCACACCGCACCGAACCCGCCGGCGAAGTCGAGCTTGGCCATCCCGGCCGACAACCCGTCCAGCGCCGCCGCCGACTGCTGGCGGAGCGGCCCGTTCTCGCGGGCTTCGGGCGAGAGGCCGCCGAGGTAGTTGACCGCCATGTTGAGCACGCGGCTGGCCAGGTTGCCGAAGTTGTTGGCCAGGTCGGCGTTGTAGCGGGCGACCATGGCCTCGTAGCTGAAGTCGCCGTCGGGGCCGAAGTTCTGGTCGCGGAGGAAGTGGTAGCGCACCCCGTCAGACCCGAAGGTGGCCACCAGGTCGCCGGGGGCGATCTGGTTGAGCCGGGTCTTGCTCATCTTCTCGCCCCCGACCAGGAGCCAGCCGTGGGCGAAGACGTGCTTCGGCGGCGCCTCCCCGGCGGCCATGAGCATGGCCGGCCAGTACACGGCATGGAAGCGGAGGATGTCCTTGCCGACGAGGTGGTAGTCCACCGGCCACCAGTGCTCGAACCGCTCCCGCTCGGACCCGTAGCCCAGCGCCGTGCAGTAGTTGATCAGGGCGTCGAACCAGACGTAGGCGACGTGGTTCGGATCCCAGGGGATGGGGATCCCCCAGCTGATCGAGGTGCGGGAGATCGAGAAGTCCTGCAGGCCCTGCCGGATGAAGCCGAGAACCTCATTCCGTCGGGTCTCGGGCTGGACGGCCTCGGGGTGGGCCTCGTAGTACTCCAGCAGCCGGTCGCCGTAGCGGGACAGCTTGAAGAAGTAGTTCTCCTCCCGCATGCGCTGGACGGGACGGCCGTGGATCGGGCAGTTGCCGTCGACCAGCTCGTCCTCGGTGTAGTAGGCCTCGCAGGCCACGCAGTAGAGGCCCTCGTAGGTGCCGAGCTCGATGTCGCCGTTGTCGTAGACCTTCTGGAGCATCTCCTGGACGGCCCGGTGGTGGCGGGGCTCGGTGGTGCGGATGAAGTCGTCGTTGGAAATCCGCAGCTCTTTCCACGCCTCCCGGAACCGCTCGCTGGTGCGGTCGGCCCAGTCCTTGGGGGTGAGGCCCTGGGCCTCGGCGGCCTGGGCCATCTTGAGGCCGTGCTCGTCCGTTCCGGTGAGGAAAAACACCTCATCTCCCCACAAACGCCGCCATCGGACCAGCACGTCGGCCGCGATGGTGGTGTAGGCGTGGCCGATATGGGGAACGTCGTTGACGTAATAGATGGGTGTGGTGACGGAGAAGGGTGGCACGCGTGTCTTCCTCGGCTTCTCGACTCAGGCCTTACGATACGACGCCGGCACGGGTCAACGGTCCGCAAGGGGCGTCCCCACCGCGGGCGGTCTCGGCGCAGGACTCGATGCGTGAGGCCCGTTCGACCGGTATGACCCGCAAGGTCGACGAACTCGGACGCATGGTTCTCCCCAGTGAGCTCCGCAAGCGGTTCCGCATCCACGAGGGCGACCACCTCGCCATCCACGTGGAAGAGGAGCGGATTGTCCTGACCAAGGTCGAGACCGGGTGCGTGTTCTGCGACTCCACCGACGGCCTCGTCAACTACCGGGACAAGCTCATCTGCCAGACCTGCAAGGCGGCGATCGAGGAAATCTGATCGTTCACGCCCTCGCCGCCTTACCGAGGGAGGCGGCGAGGGTATAGGCGCGCCGGCGGGGGACCCCCAGGCTGACCGCCACCGCCGCCGCCGCATCCCGGTTCGAGGCGCCGGCCGCGATCTCGACCCGGAGGGCCTCCTCGAGCGTCTCGTCGCTGGGCTCCGCAAAGGGGGCGGGCGCCGCGGGGCCGATCACGATGACCTGCTCTCCCCGGGCCTGCGGGCCTTCGCCGACGTTGGCGGCCTCCACCGCCCCTCCCAGCGTCCCCCGCCACACCGTCTCGTACAGCTTCGTGAGCTCGCGGGCCACGGCCACCGGCCGGTCGGCGCCAAAGGCGACAGCGAGGTCGCCCAGCGTCGCCTCGAGCCGGTGGGGGGCCTCGAACAGCACCACCGTCCGGTCCTCGGCCCGGAGCGCCTCGAGCCGGACCGCCCGCTGGCGACCCTTCCGGGGCAGGAAGCCTTCGAAGACGAACCGGGCGGTCGGCAGCCCCGACACCACCAGGGCGGCCAGCACCGCGCTCGGGCCGGGGACGACCTCGACCGCCACGCCCGCCGCCAGCGCCGCCACCACCAGCCGCTCCCCCGGGTCGGAGATGCCGGGCATCCCAGCGTCGGTGACGCAGACCAGGCGCTCTCCCCGCTCGACGATCCGCTCCACCAGCCGGGCGGCCAGCTCGGCCTCGTTCGGGCCGTGGAACGACACCAGCCGGCCCCGGGTCGGGATACCGGCGGCGGTGAGCAGGGGGCGGGTGCGCCGTGTGTCCTCGGCGGCGATGACGTCGGCCGCGGCGAGGACCTCGACCGCCCTCGGGGACAGGTCCCCGAGGTTGCCGATCGGCGTCCCGACCAGGATCACCGCCGGCCGGGGTTC